>NZ_JBHRZX010000022.1:0-27091 GCF_042649785.1 Streptococcus alactolyticus
AGAAAGAGAGAACGAAGTTCGTCCTCTCTAGGTGTTAGCTTTTCATCTACCCACTACAGTTGACAAAGAGCCATAAAAAGAGAGGACGCTTGTCCTCTCTAGTATCATCGTATTTTTTAAATTAGTGAACTGAATAGTTTGGTGCTTCGTTTGTGATTTGCACATCGTGTGGGTGACTTTCAATCAAACCTGCACCTGACATTTCAACAAATTGTGCTTTATCATGAAGGGCAGCAATGTTTTCAGCTCCCACGTATCCCATACCTGAACGAATACCGCCAAGCATTTGGAAGACGATATCAGCTACGGCACCTTTGTAAGCCACGCGACCTTCGATTCCTTCTGGAACCAATTTGTTTGCTTCGTTAACTGAACCTTGGAAATAACGGTCGCTTGAACCTTTCTTCATAGCTGCAATTGAGCCCATTCCACGGTAAGTTTTGAATTTACGACCGTGGTAAATTTCAGTTTCACCAGGTGCTTCGTCAGTACCTGCAAACATTGAACCAAGCATAACCGCATTACCACCAGCTGCCAAGGCTTTCACAATATCACCAGAATATTTGATACCACCATCAGCGATGATTGTTTTACCATATTCACGCGCAACTGCTGCTGCATCGTAAATAGCAGTAACTTGAGGAACACCGACACCGGCAACCACACGCGTTGTACAGATTGAACCAGGACCGATCCCGACTTTAACCACATCAACACCTGCTTCGTAAAGAGCGCGTGCACCTTCTGCAGTTGCTACGTTACCAGCAATCAATGTGCGTTCTGGGAAGTGTTGACGAATTTCAGCGATTTTACGAAGAACACCAGCTGAGTGACCGTGTGCTGTATCGATAACGATAGCATCTGCGCCAGCTTCAAAAAGAGCTTCTGCACGTTCAAATGTATCTGAAGTAACACCAACAGCTCCAGCAACCAAAAGACGTCCAAATTCATCTTTTGCTGCGTTAGGGAATTCGATAACTTTTTCAATATCTTTGATAGTGATCAATCCTGATAGGCGACCTTCTTCATCAACTAAAGGTAATTTTTCAATGCGATGTTTGTGAAGGATACGCTCTGCTGTTTCCAAATCTGTTCCAACTGGAGCAGTCACCAATTCTTCACTTGTCATATGTTTTGAAATTGGTGTGTGGTAATCTGAAATAAAGCGCATATCACGGTTGGTAATGATACCAACCAATTTACGATTTTCAAGTGTTTCAACAACTGGAACACCACTGATACTATAACGTTGCATCAATTCTTCAGCTTCTGAAACAGAATGCTCAGGTGTTAAGAAGAATGGGTCAATAATAACGCCATTTTCAGAACGTTTTACCTTGCGAATTTCTTCAGCTTGTTCTTGAATTGACATGTTTTTATGAATAACTCCAAGACCACCTGCGCGTGCGATGGCAATTGCCATTTTACTGTCAGTTACAGTATCCATAGCAGCTGTCACGATAGGAATGTTCAATGTCAAATTTTTTGCAAGTTTGGTTTGCATGTTAACTTCGTTTGGAAGAACATGACTCTCAGCAGGAATAAGCAATACATCATCAAAAGTGTAACCTTTTTTCAAAAATTTAGTGTCCCAATTTGACATTTATTAACCCTCTTTTCTATGCTAGTACTTAGGGAATTCCAATCCCAGCTTACTTTTGTTGTTACTATCATATCATGCTAAAATCATTTGTCAATAAACTAAATTCAATTTTTTAATTTAACTATAAACGTTAAAAAAAGGATGTTAAAGCCTTTTTCCCTGAAAAAACAAAAAATCCAAAAGCCTGATGACTTTTGGATTTAAACTGCTAATAGCCTGTCTAACAATGATTAAAAATAGTTGATACCCATAGCTGCTTTGACTTCTGATAGGGTCTGACAAACCACTTCACGCGCTGCTTCGCTGCCTTTTTCTAGCATGTGGAAAACTTCGCCCATGTCTTTGGCATATTCTAAGCGACGTTCGCGAATAGGAGCTAATTCACGTTCCAAGATTTCTAGCAAGTAACGTTTGGTTTTAACATCCCCAAGACCACCACGTTGGTAGTGTTCTTTCATGGCTGCAATATCGGCTTGATCTTCCTCGCGTCCAAAAATATCAAGGTAATGAAAGACCATATTGCCTTCAATTTGACCTGGATCCTCCACACGCACGTGATTAGGATCAGTGTACATGCTCATCACTTTTTTACGAACAGTATCCGCGTCATCAGACAAGTAAATGCCATTGCCAAGTGATTTAGACATTTTGGCATTGCCATCTAAACCTGGCAAACGTCCAGCTGCTTCGTTTTCTGGGAAAATCCCTTCTGGTTCTACCAAAATATCGGTTTTATAGGTATGATTGAAACTGCGTACGATTTCACGTGTTTGCTCAATCATCGGTTTTTGGTCATTTCCAACTGGCACATAATTGGCTTTAAAAGCGGTAATATCTGCAGCCTGAGAAATTGGGTAAACCAAGAAACCTGTTGGGATAGAGCTACCAAAGCCTTTTTGGGCAATTTCACTTTTAACGGTTGGGTTACGTTCCAAACGTGCTAGTGATACCAAATTCATGTAATACATGGTCAATTCAGCCAATTCTGGGATTTGACTTTGAATGAAAATGGTTGATTTATCAGGGTCAAGTCCCACAGATAAGTAATCCAAAGCTACGTTTCCGACAGATTCTCGAATGATTTCTGATTCTTTGGCATGGTCAGTCAAAGCTTGTTGGTCTGCCAAGAAAACAAACATGTTGTACTTGTCTTCATTTTGCAACAAGACACGATTTTTTAGGCTTCCAACATAATGTCCCAAGTGCAATTTTCCTGTTGGACGGTCGCCTGTTAAAATAATAGGTTTAGTCATTTTATCACCTCAATATTTATTGTAAACATAAAAATAGCCTCACGTAGCATCACTACGTGAGGGCGTCATGGATACGCGGTACCACCTCAATTGATAGAAAAGCCTATCATCTCTTTACCACTATGCAAGATTTACAATCGTGTAAATCCCTTTTGTCAAACATCAGCCCATTCATACAAAAAGACTACTGATTCTCAGCACCATCAGCTCTCTAAAAGTCCCACTTTGTATTACTTTTCTGAATCTTCTTTATTCTATGAAATTATCCTTTTTTTGTCAAGTTGAGCGACGCTTTCCACTAAAAATGGAAAAACGGATTTTACACCGAATTGAGGCGACAAATCTTGACGCGGTGACACTTCTTTGTCATAATAGAAACGCTTGTATATCAGGCTATTTCGCTTTTGAGGAGTTCTAATGAAAAAGAGATTGATAGATATTGGATTGGTGACGACTGGGTCACTGATTGCCGCTGTTGGCTTTAACACTTTTTTCCTAGAAAATCACATCGCTTCTGGTGGCGTTGTGGGACTTGCAGTCAGTTTTAAAGCCTTGTTTGGTTGGAATACAGGGGATTTTGTGCTCTTGTCCAATTTCCCTTTGTTACTGGCTTGTTGGTTCTTTTTGGGTCGCGAAATCTTCTTTAAAACGGTTTATGGTTCTTGGATTTATTCCATCTTTGTCAAATTAACCGAAGGACTTCCAAATCTGACGGACAATACCTTGCTCGCGGCTATTTTTGGAGGCATTATTTGTGGTTTTGGGTTAGGTGTTGTTTTTTGGGGTAATTCATCAACAGGGGGAACAGGTATTCTCACACAAATCTTGCACAAATACACTCCCCTTCCTCTTGCAGTTGCCATGACCATTGTTGATGGTTTTAGTGTGGCTATGGGCTTTATTGCCTTTGATATTGATACGGTCATGTATTCTATTATCGGCCTGCTTGTCATTGGTTACGTGGTCAATAGCATGCAAATTGGGGTGACTTCGTCACGTAATGTTATGATTATTTCCCCAAAAAACCAAGCCATCAAAGAATACATTGCTACTAAGGCAGATAGAGGGGTTTCTGAAATTCCCATCACAGGTGGCTACTCTGGGAAAAATAAAACCATGTTGATGACTACGGTTTCTATTCAGGAAGTATCACGACTAGAAAAGAATATTTTAAGCATTGACCCAACAGCTTTTGTGGTCATCATGCCAGCCACACACGTCAGAGGACGCGGCTTTAGTCTGAAAAAACAGTACGCTCTTGACGATGAAGATTTGATTTTACCAATGTAGGATAAGGCTTAATTTTCGCACATTGAAAATTAAGCCTTTTTCATGTACAATGAAGGTCATAGATAAATATTACGAGGTGACAAATGCTTACAGTTTCTGATGTATCATTGCGTTTTAGTGATCGAAAATTATTTGATGACGTTAACATCAACTTTACAGCTGGAAATACCTACGGCTTGATCGGGGCTAACGGTGCTGGAAAATCAACATTTCTAAAAATTTTAGCTGGAGATATCGAGCCAACGACTGGACATGTTTCACTTGGACCAAATGAACGCTTGTCTGTTCTTCGCCAAAATCACTTTGACTACGAAGAAGAACGTGTCATTGATGTAGTTATCATGGGAAATGAAAAACTTTACAACATCATGAAAGAAAAAGATGCTATTTACATGAAAGCTGACTTTTCTGATGAAGACGGTGTTCGTGCGGCAGAACTTGAAAGTGAATTTGCTGAACTTGGTGGTTGGGAAGCTGAAAGCGAAGCCTCACAACTTCTACAAAACCTTAACATTTCAGAAGACCTCCACTACCAAAACATGAGCGAATTGGCAAACGGGGACAAGGTTAAGGTGCTTTTGGCTAAGGCTTTATTTGGGCAACCTGATGTGCTCCTTCTTGACGAGCCAACCAACGGTCTTGACATCCAATCTATTTCTTGGTTAGAAGATTTCTTGATTGATTTTGAAAATACCGTTATCGTGGTTTCCCATGACCGTCACTTCCTAAACAAAGTGTGCACGCACATGGCTGACCTTGACTTTGGTAAAATTAAACTTTACGTTGGTAACTACGACTTCTGGAAACAATCTTCAGAACTAGCTGCTCGTTTGCAAGCTGACCGCAATGCCAAAGCTGAAGAAAAAATCAAAGAATTGCAAGAATTTGTGGCACGTTTCTCTGCCAACGCTTCTAAATCAAAACAAGCCACATCACGTAAGAAAATGCTTGATAAAATTGAGTTAGAGGAAATTGTTCCTTCTAGCCGTAAATACCCATTTATCAAGTTTAATGCAGAGCGTGAACTCGGTAAGGATTTGCTAACAGTCGAAAACCTATCTGTTAAAATCGACGGTGAAACGGTTATCGACAATATCAGCTTTATTTTACGACCAGGTGACAAGACTGCTTTCATCGGGCAAAACGATATCCAAACCACTGCTTTGATTCGTGCCTTGATGGATGACATCGACTACGAAGGTACTATTAAATGGGGTGTGACAACTAGCCGCTCTTACCTACCAAAAGATAATTCACGTGATTTTGCATCTGGCGAATCTATCTTAGAATGGCTACGTCAATTTGCTTCAAAAGAAGAAGACGACAATACCTTCCTTCGTGGTTTCCTTGGACGCATGCTGTTCTCTGGTGATGAGGTTAACAAGTCTGTCAATGTGTTGTCAGGGGGAGAAAAAGTGCGCGTGATGCTTTCTAAGTTGATGCTATTGAAATCAAATGTTCTCGTGCTTGACGACCCAACTAACCACTTGGACTTGGAATCTATCTCAAGTTTGAACGACGGCTTGAAAGACTTTAAAGAATCAATCATTTTTGCCAGTCATGACCATGAGTTTATCCAAACCCTTGCTAATCACATCGTTGTGATTTCTAAAAATGGGGTCATTGACCGTATCGACGAAACATATGATGAGTTTCTTGAAAATGAAGAGATTCAAGCCAAAGTCCAAGAACTTTGGAAAGATTAACAAAATCACATTTCACATCATTTTGATACTTATAGAAGGAAACAGGTTGGGATTAGTATCTCAACCTGTCTTACTAAAGCCATGACACTAAAATCTTTAAAACCAAATCGTAATACCCTTTATTACCTCATTGCCTTTATCTTGCCTGTTGCTATTTTAGGTGTGACCCTATTTTCCAAAGATATTTTCATCAACAGCAAAACGACTATTTTAGCCAGTGATGGTTTTCATCAGTATGTCATTTTTGCTGAAAATTTACGGAATATTTTACATGGGTCAGATAGCCTCTTTTACACCTTTACCAGCGGTCTAGGTTTAAACTTTTACGCCTTGATAAGTTATTATTTAGGGAGCTTCTTCTCTCCGCTCGTTTATTTCTTTAGCTTAAAAACAATGCCTGATGCTATTTATATCTTGACCTTGCTCAAGATTGGTTCTATGGGGCTCTCTTGTTTTTACAGCCTAAGACATCTCTATCCCAAAGTGTTAAAACCACTGAGCATTATCTTATCAACATCTTATGCCTTGATGAGTTTTGCGATAAGCCAAATTGAAATCAATATGTGGCTGGATGTTTTCATCCTTCTCCCTTTGATTATTTTAGGGTTAAATCGCTTGTTGGCTCAGCAAAAATACGTTCTTTACTACGTCAGCTTAACCATTCTCTTTATCCAAAATTACTATTTTGGTTACATGGTTGCTATCTTTCTTACCCTTTATTTTCTCGTTCAACTCAGTAAAAACTTAAAATGGCGAGTGGTTGGACGTCAATTTTTAGACTTTACAGTGATGTCAATCGCAGCAGGTTTATCAAGTTGCATCATGCTACTGCCAACTTATTTAGACCTTTCAACACACGGGGAAGAATTTTCATCCTTTACAGGCTGGTTGTCTGACTCTTCTTGGTTTTTAGATATTTTTGCTAAAAATTTCGTTGGTGCTTACGACACTACAAAATTTGGTTCCATTCCGATGATTTATGTCGGTATTTTCCCCCTCATTTTAGCCCTTGTTTTCTTTAGCATTAAGTCAATTAAGTGGCAAACGCGCCTTGCTTACGGGCTCATGATAACTGTTCTTATCACTAGTTTCTACCTTGAACCCTTGGACCTTATTTGGCAAGGGATGCATTCGCCAAATATGTTTCTTCATCGCTATTCTTGGACCTTCTCTATCCTCGTGATTTTATTAGCAGCTGAAACACTGTCACACTTAGAAGAATTAAGCTTAAAACAATACCTTGTTGGAATCATTCCTGTTACTATTGGATTGATTGCCACCGTGGTACTAAAAAGCCACTACAAGTTTTTAGAAACGTCACAGATTGTGATTACATTTTCTTTTTTGATAGCCTACATAACCCTTTTGGTTAGCTATGCGAAAAATAGTCTTTCCTTAACTATTTTTGTTGGCTTTACACTCTTGTTTACACTCTTTGAGATTTCGCTCAATACCTACTATCAGATCAATGCTCTCGGCAACGAATGGGTCTTTCCTTCACGTCAAAGTTATGAACGGTATTTGACAGACATTGACAAGCTTGTCAAGAAGACCAAGTCAGAAAATAGCAACTTTTACCGTATGGAAGAACTTCTTCCTCAGACAGGTAACGACAGTATGAAATACAATTACAACGGCATCTCGCAATTTTCATCTATTCGAAATACCGCTTCTAGCAGCACCCTAGACCGTCTAGGTTTCAAATCAACTGGGACCAACCTCAATCTGCGTTACCAAAACAATACCTTGCTAATGGATAGCTTATTTGGCATCAAGTACAACCTCGCTGAAATTGGGGTTAATAAGTACGGCTTCAATTACAATGACGGCTCTGGCAACGTCATGCTTTATGAAAACCAAAACGCTAGTCAGCTGGCTATCTTAACCAATGGCATTTACAAAGATGTCACATTTACCGTCAATACACTGGATAACCAAACCAATTTCATCAATCGTTTGACAGGATTATCAGAGAAATTTTATACCCGCTTACCTTCTCAACTCATTAGCGGGGCAAATCAGCTCAATAACCGTGTTACAACAACTCACGAGGGGCAAGTAACCACAGCAGTTACTTACCAAGTAACCGTCCCCGACAATACGCAATTATATGTCAGCGTGCCTAATATTACTTTCTCTAATGAAAATAACGAATCTGTCCAAATAACCGTCAATGGACAGACAACTAATTACACCACAGACAATGTTTATAGCTTATTTGACCTTGGTTATTTTTATCTAGGACAAACCATTGATATTACCTTCCATTTCCCTGAAAATGGACAAGTTTCCTTTGACCAACCTAACTTTTATGCCCTTGACATAAACAGTTACCAAAAAGCAATGGATAAACTCAATCAGCAAGAGGTTCAAGTGACCACTTCTAAAAACACCATAACAGCCACCTACACTGCTGACAAGGACAGTTCTCTCCTCTTTACCATACCTTATGATAAAGGATGGACAGCCACTCAAAACGGCAAGAAAATCGCTCTAACAAAAGCTCAAGACGGCTTTATGAAAGTCAACGTCAAAGCAGGACAAGGTCAAGTCACATTAACTTATGTCCCTGAAGGGTTCCAATTAGGTGCCTGCCTATCCCTAGCTGGTGTCTTAGTATTTAGTGGTTATTATATCATTAGAAAGAAAAAACGCCCTGCAGGCGCTAAATAAGCCTTTAAAAAGAGATTAGGTTTTTCCCTAATCTCTTTTATGTGCTTTACAGTATCGGAATAAAAAACGTCCCAATCCAAAACTTAGGACGGGGTGTCTTATCACTCCGGCAGTAGGACTCGAACCTACGACATCATGATTAACAGTCATGCGCTACTACCAACTGAGCTATGCCGGATAAAGAAAAAAACTGCAGAGCAGCTATAGTCCGTACGGGATTCGAACCCGTGTTACCGCCGTGAAAAGGCGGTGTCTTAACCCCTTGACCAACGGACCAAATCATCATTACTTTTATTATTATAGCAGATATTTTAGATTTGTCTATAGTTTTTTTCAAAAAAAGTAAGATATTTTTGATCAATACTTGGTAACAGCTAAAGGATCTGGTTTCTAGTTGACAAATCAGGCGTTTTTTTGATAAAATAACAAAGTTGATACGGTCTCATAGCTCAGCTGGATAGAGCATTCGCCTTCTAAGCGAACGGTCGCAGGTTCGAATCCTGCTGGGATCATAAAACGAAGCCTGAAAAAGGAGGACACTAGTCCTCCTTTTTTATTTATGATAGGGACTGCCTTGTTGAATCATAAAGGCACGGTAGATTTGCTCTGATAGCACCAAACGCATCAATTGGTGAGGTAGCGTCATCTTGCCAAAACTCAACTTTAGATTAGCTTTTTGCTTGACCTTGTCCGCTAAACCTAGACTACCACCAATCACAAAGGCAATGCTAGAATAACCTCGCACTGTCGCATCTGAAATGACCTGACTAAAGGCCTCAGAACTCAACATTTCCCCTTCGATGGCTAAAATAATCACATAATCACGCTCAGAAAGCTTCGCTAAAATACGATCGCCTTCTTTTTCCATGATTTGCTGATTTTGCGCTTCGCTAGCCTTATCTGGCGTTTGTTCATCAGGCAATTCAATCATTTCAAACTTTGTGAACCGACTCATGCGCTTACGGTATTCAGCAATACCATCTTTTAGATACTTTTCTTTTAATTTTCCAACAGCAATAATTTTAACTTTCATACCTTACATTTTACCACATATTCACAAGTTTTTAACACCTTACCCACATGTTATTAACTTTTTTAGCCCCCTTAGATCCTTTTTATTTCAGGGAAGAAATTCACAGTTTTAAAAGTTTTCCACAGGTTGTGGATTACTTTCTTTTTCGCATTATTTAAGTTATAATTAAGTTGATTTTTATATTCTAAGTGAAAAATTGGAGGTGGCTAAGTGAAAAACATTAAACTGCCTAAAGGGCGTTTCAAAAATTGGCTAAAACCATTAGCTATTGTGCTTGTTAGCTTTGTTGCTGGGATTTTAGGTGCTATTTTGGTATTAAATCGTGCGGGAATCTCCCTATCTAACGTGAGTGGTTCAGGTGCCAAAACAACTACGAGTAGCGTGACTTATACCAATTCGACTGATGTCACAAAAGCTGTGGAAAAAGTTCAAGGAGCGGTCGTTTCCGTAATCAATTACCGTTCAGATTCTTCTTCAGGAAATGACATTTACAGTCAGATTTTTGGTAATGACAATTCGATTAACCAGTCAAATAACAGCGGTGATTTGTCAGTTTACAGCGAAGGTTCAGGGGTTATTTACAAAAAAGATGGTGACTCAGCCTATGTTGTAACCAATAATCACGTGGTCGATGGCGCAGAACAAATTGAAATCATGCTAGCCGACGGTAAAAAAGTTGTCGGTGAATTGGTCGGAGCTGACACTTACTCTGACATTGCTGTCGTGAAAATTTCGTCTAAAGATGTCACAACTGTTGCCGAATTTGCCGATTCTAATAAAATCACTGTCGGTGAAACAGCCATTGCTATTGGTAGCCCACTTGGAACAGAATACGCAAACTCAGTAACGCAAGGTATCGTTTCTAGTCTAAGCCGTACTGTAACAATGACTAATGACAATGGTGAAACCATTTCAACCAATGCCATTCAAACAGATGCTGCCATTAACCCAGGAAACTCTGGTGGTGCGCTAATCAATATTGAAGGGCAAGTCATCGGTATTAACTCTAGCAAGATTTCATCAACTTCAAGTTCTGGTGAGTCGGTTGAAGGTATGGGCTTTGCTATTCCGTCAAATGATGTGGTGAAAATCATCAATCAATTGGAGGAAAACGGAAAAGTTATCCGCCCTGCGCTTGGTATTTCAATGGTTAACTTGTCTGATTTGTCAACCAATGCTATTGCACAACTTAATATTCCAACAAGTATCACAAACGGTGTGGTTGTTGCCTCAGTTCAATCTGGCATGCCTGCTGAAGGAAAACTTCAAAAATATGATGTCATCACAGAAGTCGATGGTCAAGAAGTGACATCAACCTCTGACCTACAAAGCGTTCTTTACGGCCATTCTGTTGGAGACTCTGTCAAAGTAACCTTCTACCGTGGTACAGACAAGAAAACTGTGACAATTGATTTAAGTAAAACAACACAAGACTTATCAAGTACAAACTAAGGAAAAAATATGATAGACCAAAAGTGAAGCTGAGACGGTCTCAGCTTCACTTTTTAGAGTTTAGGATGAGAGAAAATGAAAGAGAAACTACAAGTTATACCCATTGAAGATATTTCGCCCAATCCCTACCAACCTAGGCTGGATTTTAAACCAGAAGAACTGGAAGAATTAGCCCAATCAATCAAGTTAAACGGGCTTATTCAGCCGATTATCGTCCGACAATCATCTGTTTTTGGCTACGAGCTTATCGCTGGCGAACGTCGTCTAAAAGCATCTAAACTAGCTGGTCTTAGTGAAATTCCAGCCATCATCAAAACCATTTCTGACCAAAAAAGCATGCAGCTTGCGATTATTGAAAATTTACAGCGCTCGGATTTAAATCCCATTGAAGAAGCAAAAGCTTACAAGCAATTGCTTGAAAAAAATCAGATGACGCATGAGGAATTGGCTCAGTTCATGGGCAAATCGCGTCCCTACATTACCAATTGCCTACGATTACTAAATCTTCCGCCCAGCCTTTCACGCGCGGTGGAAGAAGGAAGCTTGTCGCAAGGTCACGCTCGTTTGTTGTTGACCTTAAAGAGCAAAGAAGAACAGGAGCAGTGGTACCAACGCATTTTAAGCCAAGATATTAGTGTCCGAAAACTGGAGCAACTCCTAAAACCCAAACCAAGTGCTCCCAAAAAGAAAGCGAAGAAGGATATTTTTAAAAAACACCATGAAGACATCCTAAGTCAAAGTCTAGGACTGCCCGTTAGCATTTCGTTTGCTAATAGCAAAAGCACTCAAAAAGGAGAAGTGGTTTTGCATTTTCAGTCGGAAGAAGACTTTAACAGAATTATCAACAAGTTCAAATAGCGTGTGGATTTCCCTTTTTTCTTTTCTGAGTTTTCCACAAGAAAAATACCTTGTAAAAACTTTAGTTTATACCAATACAAGAGTTTTCCACTGCTTGTGGAAAACTCTTTTTCACATTGTGGAAAACTCTTTTAAACACCCTGTGGATTTCTACTTTTGTCCTGTTGTGGAAAACTTTTTTTTGTGTTAGAATATGGTAAGATTATCCACAAAACAAAAAAAGGAAAACTACTATGACTGAGAATGAACAATTATTTTGGAACAGAGTCTTAGAGTTAGCCAGAAATCAATTGAAGCAAGCCACTTATGAATTTTTCGTCTTAGATGCACGGCTGCTCAAAATTGAAAATCATACGGCTTTTATTTATCTCGACCCTGTCAAGGAAGTGTTTTGGAATAATAATCTGAAATCCATCATTCTAGCAGCTGGTTTTGAAATTTTTAATGCAGAGATTGTCATCCAATACGTTTTTGAAGACGATTTAAACGTGCAAACACCAGCTCAGGACAGCACACAAACGGTAGAAAAACCACAAAGCACACTACCACAGATGCATTCTGATTTAAACCCAAAATACACGTTTGATAATTTTGTCCAAGGTGATGAAAACCGCTGGGCTTTTTCAGCGTCTTATGCCGTAGCTGACGCTCCTGGAACAACCTACAATCCTCTTTTCATTTGGGGAGGACCAGGACTTGGAAAAACCCATCTGCTCAATGCCATCGGGCACGCTGTTTTAAAAAATAATCCTAATGCGCGTGTCAAATACATCACCGCTGAGAATTTCATCAACGAGTTTGTGACGCACATTCGTCTAGACACGATGGAAGAGCTTAAGGAAAAATTCCGCAATCTGGATGTTTTGTTGATTGATGACATTCAATCCTTAGCTAAAAAAACCCTATCCGGAACGCAAGAAGAATTCTTTAATACCTTCAATACCTTATACGATAATAATAAGCAAATCGTCCTTACTAGCGATCGTACACCTGACCACCTCGATAACTTGGAACAACGTTTAGTCACGCGCTTCAAATGGGGACTTACCATCAATATCACGCCGCCTGATTTTGAAACTCGCGTTGCGATTTTGACCAATAAAACCCAAGAATATGACTATGTTTTCCCGCAGGATACCATTGAATATTTAGCAGGGCAATTTGATTCCAATGTGCGTGACCTTGAAGGAGCGCTTAACGATATTAGCCTTGTGGCTAGCGTCAAAAAAATCAAAACCATTACCGTGGACATCGCAGCAGAAGCCATTCGAGCACGTAAGCAAGATGACCCTAAAATGACCGTCATTCCAATCGAGGACATTCAAACGCAAGTTGGGAAGTTTTACGATGTGACAGTTAAGGAAATCAAGGCGACCAAACGCACTCAAAACATCGTTTTAGCACGTCAGGTGGCTATGTACCTCGCACGGGAAATGACCGATAATTCGCTACCGAAAATTGGAAAAGAATTTGGCGGACGGGACCATTCTACCGTCCTACACGCCTACAACAAAATCAAGAATATGTTGGCTCAAGATGATAGCTTACGCATTGAAATTGAAACCATCAAAAATAAAATCAGATAGGCCTTGTGGATAAATCTAGATTTTTAAAAAGAGTTATCCACAATTTGTGCACAACTCTTTTCCCTGTTTTTTTGCTGCTTTTTGTGACTTTTCCACAGCTTCAACAAGACCTACTACTACTACTAAATTTATTATCATAACTAAAGGAGATTCCAATGATACAATTTTCCATCAATAAATCCTTTTTCCTTCAAGCTTTAAATGCAACCAAAAGAGCCATTTCTTCTAAAAATGCTATTCCGATTTTATCAACCATTAAAATTGAAGTGCATGCGCAACATATTGTCCTAACGGGGTCTAATGGTCAAATATCTATTGAAAATACCATTCCAGTTTCTAATGAAAATGCAGGTCTTTTGATTACCTCACCAGGAGCTGTTTTACTAGAAGCAAATTTCTTTATCAATATCATCTCAAGTCTGCCTGATGTGAGTTTGGATTTTACCGAAATTGATCATCACCAAATCGTGTTAACAAGTGGCAAATCAGAAATCACCCTAAAAGGAAAAGATGTGGATCTCTACCCACGTTTGCAAGAAATGACGACTGAAAATCCGCTAGTTCTTAAAACCAAACTGTTGAAAAGTATTATTTCAGAAACAGCTTTTGCAGCTAGCCTTCAAGAAAGCCGTCCTATTTTGACTGGAGTCCACATGGTGCTTAGTGAGCAAAAAGAATTTAAGGCAGTAGCGACGGACTCTCACCGCATGAGCCAACGCAAATTGACTTTGGAAAATACCTCAGCAAACTTTAACATGGTCATTCCAAGCAAATCTTTGCGTGAATTTTCAGCAGTTTTCACAGATGACATTGAAACCGTTGAAGTTTTCTTTTCAGATAGTCAAGTTTTGTTTAGAAGTGACTACATTAGTTTTTATACCCGTCTTTTAGAGGGAAACTACCCTGATACCGACCGTTTGTTGACCAATTCTTTTGAAACAGAAGTAACCTTTAACACCGCAGCCCTTCGTTCAGCTATGGAGCGTGCTTACTTGATTTCAAATGCGACACAAAACGGAACGGTTAAATTGGAAATCACCAGCGATAGCATTTCATCTCACGTTAATTCACCAGAAGTGGGGAAAGTTAACGAAGAGCTAGATAGCATCAGCCAGTCTGGTAGTGATTTAACCATTAGTTTTAACCCAACTTATCTGATTGAAGCGTTGAAAGCCTTGAAGAGCGAAACAGTCATGATACGTTTTATTTCCCCTGTTCGTCCATTTACCTTAATGCCTGGTGATGATACTGAGAATTTTGTTCAACTGATTACACCAGTTCGCACCAATTAATCCTTTTTGTGAGAAAAGTTGACCGAGTCCTTGTTTAAGGCCTTCTAAAACTTTTCTTTTTCATTTCGTTTTAGAGGAGAAGTTATGTACGTTATTGGCAGTTATGTTGAAATGAAAAAATCTCATGCTTGCACCATTAAATCAACTGGTAAAAAAGCCAATGAGTGGGAAGTTATCCGAATCGGTGCAGATATTAAAATCCGTTGTACCAACTGTGACCACGTTGTCATGATGAGCCGTCATGATTTTGAACGAAAGATGCGAAAAGTATTACCAAAATAAAGCCGCAACCAAGAAAAGCCTTTAATATTAGGATTTTTAGCTATTTGCAACTAGGAGTTGCTTGAAAAAGTGCTCGATTATCCCAGAGATTTTTGCTATCCTGTGTAAAAAAAGAAAGTAGGGATACCAAATGACAGTCTTTGCAAAACAATTAAAACAGCTTCGTCAAGAAAAAGCTTTCTCACAAGAAGGTTTGGCACAGGAACTTTTTATCTCACGTCAAGCTATTTCAAAATGGGAAACGGGTGAAGTAACACCAGATATGGAAAATTTAGTGAAGTTGGCTACTATTTTGGACGTTAGCTTAGATGAGTTGGTTCTTGGAATAAAACCTGAAAAAAAGATTGAGCGTGTGGTGGAAGTCAGAGAAAACAAGACCATGAATGCTTGGGAATTCTTATCTCAGTACTGGTGGATTATCTTAGCTATCGGTGGCTTTTTGTCTTGGTTTCTTCCAAACACTTTTCCAAAAATTTTTGGTTAATTTGGTTTGCCTATGGGCAAGCCTTTTTTACTTTTTTTTGGTATAATAGTAGTGATTGAATATTTTGAATGGAGATAAAAACATGGCTTTAACAGCAGGTATTGTTGGTTTACCTAACGTTGGGAAATCAACGCTATTTAATGCGATTACCAAAGCAGGAGCAGAGGCTGCTAACTATCCATTTGCAACGATTGACCCAAACGTGGGAATGGTTGAAGTGCCAGATGAACGCTTGCAAAAATTAACGGAATTGATTACACCGAAAAAAACAGTTCCAACAACTTTTGAATTTACAGATATTGCAGGTATCGTAAAAGGGGCTTCACGTGGGGAAGGTCTTGGAAATAAATTTCTTGCCAATATCCGTGAAGTCGATGCGATTGTACACGTGGTGCGTGCTTTTGACGATGAAAATGTCATGCGTGAACAAGGACGTGAGGATGCTTTTGTTGACCCTCTTGCTGATATTGATACCATTAACCTAGAATTGATTTTAGCTGACCTAGAATCGGTTAATAAACGTTATGCGCGTGTTGAAAAAATTGCTCGCACGCAAAAAGATAAGGATTCCATTGCAGAATTTAACGTTCTTCAAAAAATCAAGCCAGTGCTTGAGGACGGAAAATCAGCGCGTACCATTGACTTTACAGAAGATGAACAAAAAATCGTGAAACAATTATTCCTTCTAACGACAAAACCTGTCCTTTATGTGGCAAATGTCGATGAAGACAAAGTTGCAAACCCAGATGACATCGAATATGTCAAACAAATTCGTGAATTTGCGGCAACTGAAAATGCAGAAGTGGTTGTCATCTCAGCACGTGCCGAAGAAGAAATTTCAGAACTAGATGATGAAGACAAAGCTTTCTTCCTTGAAGATTTAGGCTTAACAGAATCTGGTGTTGACAAATTGACTCGTGCGGCGTATCATTTACTTGGTCTTGGGACTTACTTTACAGCAGGGGAAAAAGAAGTGCGTGCTTGGACCTTTAAACGTGGTATTAAAGCTCCTCAAGCGGCAGGTATCATCCACTCAGACTTCGAGCGAGGATTTATCCGTGCCATCACTATGTCTTATGATGATTTGATTGCTTATGGCTCAGAAAAAGCAGTCAAAGAAGCAGGTCGTCTTCGTGAAGAAGGAAAAGATTATGTGGTTCAAGATGGCGATATCATGGAATTCCGCTTTAACGTATAAACTAAATGACAGATAAGCAAGGTTGGAAAAAGTATTTTCCAGCCTTTTGGTAGTTGAAAGGAAAACATATGGTAAAAATGATTGTTGGTCTGGGAAATCCAGGCAGTAAATACCATGATACACGACATAATATTGGTTTTATGACGATTGACCGTTTGGCTCAAGCGTTTCAAGTGACTTTTTCAGAGGATAAGAACTTTAAAGCAGAAGTCGGGTCTTGCTTTATCAACGGGGAAAAGATTTATTTGGTAAAACCAACCACATTTATGAATAATTCAGGTTTGGCGGTTCATGCTTTGTTGACCTACTTTAATATCGATATTGCTGATTTTGTGGTTATCTATGATGATTTGGATATGGAAGTGGGACGTTTGCGTTTGCGTCAAAAAGGCTCTGCGGGCGGTCATAATGGGATTAAGTCTATTATTGCTCATACAGGTACGCAAACCTTTGACCGTATCAAAGTCGGTATTGGACGTCCTAAACAAGGGCGCACCGTGGTGGACCATGTCCTTGGGACATTTGATGTAGATGAAAAGATTACGGTTGAGCAAGCTCTAGATAAAGTGACAGATGCTGTCCAATTTTATTTGCAAGAAGCCGATTTTGCCAAAACCATGCAACGATTTAATGGGTAGTACAATGAATATTATTGATTTATTTAGCCAAAATAAGCTCATTCAAGATTGGCAGGCTCACGTTTCCCAATTGGAACGCCAGCTAATCATGGGCTTGTCTGGCTCTAGTCGCGCCTTAGCCATTGCTTCAGCTTATCAAGCCAATAAGGGCAAGTATGTTGTTATCACTTCCACTCAAAATGAGGTGGAAAAACTAGCCAGCGATTTGTCGAGTTTGATTGGGGAAGAGCAAGTTTACACCTTTTTTGCAGATGATGTCGCAGCGGCAGAGTTTATTTTCTCTTCGATGGACAAGGTCAATTCGCGCTTGGAAAGCCTTAATTTTTTGCAGAATGCAGAGCAAACAGGTGTTTTGGTGACTAGTTTAATGGGGACACGGGTACTATTACCTAACCCTGCAACGTACGCTCATAATCAACTGCATTTTGAGTTAGGGCATAGCTACGAATTGGACGACGTGGTCAAAACACTAGCTTTACTTGGTTACCAACGTGCCAACCAAGTTCTTAACCCAGGAGAATTTAGCCAACGTGGTGATATCATTGATATTTATGAAATTACGGCTGACCGTCCTTACCGTTTGGAATTTTTCGGAGATGAGATTGATGGCATTAGGCAATTTGAGGTAAGCAGTCAAAAGTCTGTTGATACCCTTTCTCATGTCACTATTTTTCCAGCAGATGATTTATTGTTGTATGAGGAAGATTTTGCCAGAGCGACCAAGTCTTTGGAAAAGTATTTGGAAACGGCAAAAGAGGAGCAACATGCTTATTTAAGCGAGGTTTATGAGTCTACCAAGGCAGGCTATAAGCACGCTGATATCAGACGCTTTGCTTCTATCTTCTACGCGAAAGAATGGACCTTATTGGATTACATTCCAAAAGAAACGCCTGTTTTCTTTGATGATTTTCAAAAGGTCATCGACCGTAATGCCAAGGTGGATTTGGAAGTTGCCAACTTATTGACAGAAGATTTACAACGTGGTAAAGCTGTGTCAAGTTTGGTTTACTTTGCAGATAGCTATAAAAAACTGCGTCAGTATCAGCCTGCGACCTTTTTCTCTCATTTTCATAAGGGTCTTGGAAATCTCAAATTTGCCCATCTCTACCAGCTCACGCAGTATCCGATGCAGGAGTTTTTCAACCAGATACCGCTAGTGATTGAAGAAGTGCATCGTTACCAAAAATCAAAAGCGACGGTTATCATTCAAGCAGATTCACAACATGGTGCGGAACGTTTACAGAAAGATTTACAAGAATACGGTTTGCAATTGCCGATTGTAGCCAGTGATGACGTTGAGCCAAAACAAGCTCAGCTTTTGGTTGGCAACTTATCCAACGGTTTTTACTTTGCGGATGACAAATTGGTGGTTATCACTGAGCGTGAAATCTACCATAAAAAGATTAAACGCCGTGTTCGTCACTCCAATATCAGCAATGCGGAGCGTTTGAAAGACTATAATGAGCTTTCAAAGGGCGATTATGTGGTTCACCAAATCCACGGAATTGGCCAATTTTTAGGTATTGAAACCATTGATATTCATGGGGTTCACCGTGATTATCTCACTATTCAATACCAAGATTCGGCCACCATTTCTTTGCCAATTGAACAAATTGAAAGCCTATCAAAATACGTTTCAGCTGACGGCAAGGCCCCAAAAATCAATAAACTTAATGACGGGCGTTTTCAAAAGACCAAGCAAAAAGTGTCTAAACAAGTGGAAGATATTGCTGATGATTTGCTGAAATTATATGCTGAGCGTAGCCAATTAAAAGGTTTTGCTTTTTCACCAGATGATGATTTGCAGCGCGAATTTGACAATGATTTTGCCTTTGTCGAAACAGAAGACCAATTGCGCTCTATCAAAGAAATTAAGCAGGACATGGAAGAAGATAAACCAATGGACCGCTTGCTAGTGGGAGACGTCGGTTTTGGTAAGACAGAAGTTGCTATGCGAGCCGCTTTTAAAGCGGTCAAAGACCACAAGCAAGTCGCGGTTTTGGTACCTACAACCGTCTTAGCCCAGCAACATTACACCAATTTTTCAGAACGCTTTGACAATTATCCTGTCAAGGTGGAAGTGCTCAGCCGTTTTCGCAGCAAGAAAGAGCAAAATGAAACCTTGGAGCAACTCAAAAAAGGGCAAATTGATATTATCATTGGTACTCACCGTCTTTTGTCTAAGGATGTTGTCTTTGCTGATTTGGGTTTGATTATCATCGATGAAGAGCAGCGTTTTGGAGTTAAACACAAGGAAAAACTCAAGGAACTAAAGGCCAAAGTGGATGTATTGACCCTAACGGCAACACCTATTCCTCGAACTCTTCATATGTCAATGCTGGGCATTCGTGATTTATCGGTTATTGAAACCCCACCAACCAACCGTTATCCTGTTCAAACCTATGTTTTGGAAACCAATCTTGGCTTAATTCGTGAAGCTATTATCCGTGAGATTGACCGTGGCGGACAGGTCTTCTACATTTACAATAAAGTTGACAGTATTGACCAAAAAGTCGCAGAACTGCAAGAATTGGTTCCTGAAGCTAGTATCGGTTTTGTGCATGGTCAGATGAGTGAGATTCAATTGGAAAATACCCTCATGGATTTTATTGACAGTGTTTACGATGTTTTGGTGGCGACCACCATTATCGAAACAGGAGTTGATATTTCAAATGTCAATACCTTATTCATTGAAAATGCAGACCATATGGGCTTGTCAACCTTGTATCAACTGCGTGGACGTGTGGGGCGCTCTAATCGTATTGCCTATGCTTATCTCATGTATCGACCAGATAAGATTTTGACAGAGGTATCTGAAAAACGTTTGGATGCTATCAAAGGATTCACTGAACTGGGTTCTGGTTTTAAAATTGCCATGCGGGACTTGTCTATCCGTGGCGCAGGTAATATTTTAGGGGCTTCACAAAGTGGCTTTATTGATTCGGTTGGATTTGAGATGTATTCGCAACTTTTAGAGGAAGCCATTGCCAAAAAACAAGGAAAATCCCAAGTGCGTCGTAAGAGTAATGCTGAGGTTAATCTCCAAATTGATGCTTACCTTCCAAGTGATTACATTGAAGACGAGCGCCAAAAAATCGAAATTTACAAGCGTATTCGCGACATCGCTAATCACAGCGACTACCAAAGTTTGCAAGATGAGTTGATTGACCGTTTTGGTGAGTACCCAGACCAAGTGGCTTATTTGCTTGAGATTGGCTTAGTAAAAGCTTATATGGACAATGCTTTTGCTGAATTGGTCGAGCGAAAATACACCAATGTGTTGGTGCGTTTTGAAAAAGCGTCGCTGCAACATTATCTGACCCAAGATTACTTTGAAGCTCTGTCAAAAACGAACTTGAAAGCCCGCATCAGCGAAAATCAAGGTAAAATCGAAATTATCTTCAATGTCCGTGGTAAAAAAGACTACGAGATTTTAGAGGAATTGCAGCACTTTGGTCAGATGCTGGCGGAAATCAAGGCTCGCAAGATAGACAAAGACTAGCTGACAACAGTATCTTTAAGTTTGTTGATGCCTTTTATTACAGTATTTTAACAAACTCATTTAAGCCAGCTATTTTACACAAAAAATGATAAAATAAAACAGTTACGAGGTAAATGATTATGAGACTTGATAAATATTTGAAAGTATCCCGTATTATTAAACGTCGTCCAGTGGCGAAAGAAGTCGCAGACAAAGGACGTATTAAAGTCAATGGCATCTTAGCCAAATCATCAACCGATTTAAAAATCAATGACGAAGTGGAAATTCGTTTTGGAAATAAATTGCTAACGGTGCGTGTTTTGGAAATGAAAGACAGCACCAAAAAAGAAGATGCAGCCAAAATGTACGAAATCATTAAGGAAACAAGGATAGAAGCGGATGGAGAAGCCTAATATCGTTCAATTAAACAATCAGTACATCAACGACGAAAACACCAAAAAACGCTATCTTGAAGAGGAAAATCGCAAACGGCATCGTTTTATGGGGTGGATTTTGGTGGTCGTGATGCTCTTGTTTATCTTACCGACCTATAATCTGGTCAAAAGTTACCAGACTTTACAGGAACAAAAAGCCAAGGTCGTTTCCCTGCAAAAAGACTACGACAAATTGGTCGTTGAAGCCGATGCAGAGAAAGTTCTTGCCAATCGCTTAAAAGACGATAATTATGTCGCTAAGTATGCGCGTGCCAAATACTACTTATCGCGCTCGGGTGAAACGGTTTACCCATTACCAAATCTATTACCAAAATAATTTATGGAACATTTAATTGAAACAATTGAAAAATTTCTAGCTTATTCTGATGATAAGTTAGAAGAACTCGCTAAAGAAAATCAAGCTTTAAGAGAAGAAAATCATCATTCATCACAAAAACAGTAACGGAAGGAGAAACCAGTGAAAAAACTATTTGCAGTAATGCTAATACCATTTTTTTTGGTCTCTCTTCCAGTTATTAGTACAGAAAAAGACATGGATTTAAGCAATGAGGAAAAGTATCACCTAAATACGACAGTTGTGTCATCCTCAACCTATTTTGATGCCATTCCTCAAAATCCAATTCTCATCCAAGATAGCACGACTTATAAAGATGCGGATTTGACCGTTGCTGCGGATACCTTATCAGCTAACACACCGTTAACCATCACAGATTGGCTCGTCAATTACGCCACTATCCCTGTTTTTAAATTATCAGACGGTAGTTATATTGAAGCCAGTCGACAGGTGGTTAGTGATGATGTGGTTTTTAGTCAAGAAGCCATTACTCAAGATTTTTGGCTAAACGATGGCTTTACCGTTTATCAAACGCCTTATGTAACAGGAACGAAATCGGTCAAGACGGATTTAACGCCTTATAGCAAGGTCACCGTTACTCAAAAAGCCGTCACAAGTCACGGCACTTATTACAAGGTTGATGGTAAAGGTTGGATTGCTGCGACGGATTTGTCTGAAACGGATAATCGTATGCAAAAAGTGCAAGCCATGCTCAACCAAAAATACAATAAGAGCAATTATTCGATTTACGTGAAACAATTAGGAACGCAAGTAACCGCAGAAATCAACGCCGATAAGGTCATGTATTCTGCTAGCGTTGCCAAATTAGCGACCCTTTATTATGTTGAGGCTCAATTGCAAAAAGGAGCTATCACGTCAGACGATAAGTTGGTCTACGTAGATGCGGTCAATCATTTTGATAAGTCCTATGAGCCAGGTGGCAGCGGGAAAATGAGCAAGTCAGCTGACAATAAAGAATACACGGTTGATACTTTGCTAAAAGCTGTCGCTCAGTATTCTGACAATGTCGCAACAAACATTTTGGGTTACTACGTTGCGCATCAATATGACGATGATTTCAACAATACCATCACGGCTGTCGCAGGGACACCGATTGACATGAAAGAACGCAATATGTCTGCCAAGACAGCAGCAAATCTGATGGAAGCCATTTACAATCAAAATGGCGAAATCATTTCTTACCTGTCGTCAACTGATTTTGACAGCACTCGTATTTCAAAAGATATTGATGTGCAAGTGGCGCATAAAATTGGAGACGCATACGACTACAAGCACGATGTTGCAATTGTCTATGCCGACCAACCCTTTATTCTATCGATTTTTACCAATAATGCTTCTTATGACGATATCACCAATATCGCCAATGACGTTTATAGTATTTTAAAATAAAATGTACGAACCATTAGTCAAAGAGATTCAAAAAAAGGCTTATTTTGCCAAGCATAAAAAAGTATTAATAGCAGTATCAGGTGGAGTAGATTCGATGAATCTGCTACACTTTTTGTATATTTACCGACATCAACTGGAAATTGAGATTGGCATTGTTCATGTCAACCACAAGCAGCGAGCAGCTTCAGAAGAAGAAGAGGCTTATTTGAGAAAATGGGCAAGGGAGCACCATATTCCGATTTTTATGTCGGCTTTTTCAGGTGTTTTTTCAGAAAAAGCTGCGCGTGATTTCAGGTATGCTTTTTTCAAGAAAGTCATGACAGAACAAAACTACACTGCCGTAGTCACTGCCCACCATGCAGATGACCAGTCTGAAACGATTTTGATGCGTTTATTGCGTGGTAGCCGCCTTCGCTATTTAGCGGGAATGCAGGCGGTTAGCTCTTTTGGAACGGGAGAACTCATTCGCCCATTTTTGACCATTTCAAAGGCTGATTTACCAGATATTTTCCATTTTGAAGATGCCTCTAACGCTTCTTTGGACTACCTGCGTAATCGCATTAGAAATCAATACCTCCCAACTTTAGAGCAAGAAAATCCAAAGTTTAGACAAGCTCTTCGGCATTTAGGCGAAGAAAGTCAGACGCTTTTTCAAGCTTTGCAAGATTTAACGGCAACCATTGACAGAACAGATTGTTCACAGTTTTTAGCTCAAAGTAAGGCCGTGCAATTTTTCCTTTTTCAAGATTATCTAAGCCAATTTCCTGATTTGCAAGTATCTCATGCTCAGTTTGAAGAAATGCTTAATCTATTGCGTCAGCGACAAAATCTGGATTATCACATTAAAAATGATTATCGACTAATTAAAGATGCCAAGCAATTTCACATCACAAAAATCAGCCCTAAGACCGATGGGGAAATACCTCAAAAAATGCTAGAATATGGCGGTATAGTCAGATATGGTCAGTATCAATTTCACTTTAATAATGAGAGGAATAACAAAGGCATTCCTTTGTATCATGTGACTCCCATTAAATTAAGGCACAGACAACCAGGTGACTATATTGATTTTGGTGCTTTTTCCAAAAAATTACGGCGGCTATTTATTGACGAAAAAATCTCCTTGCAAGACCGTTCAGAGGCAATTGTGGGAGAGCAAGACGGTCAAGTGATTTTTGTACTAGTTGCCGGTAAAACTTATTTGAGAAAAGCTCCCAAACATGGTATAATGGAGGGCACATTGCATATTGAAAAAATTAGAAACAGGTGATGTCATGCTTGAACAAGATATTGAAAAAGTTTTGTACTCAGAGGAAGAGATTATTACTAAAACGAAAGCATTAGGCGAACAATTAACAAAAGATTATAATGGTAAAAATCCTCTTTTGATTGGTATTTTAAAAGGCTCAGTTCCTTTTATCGCGGAATTGATAAAGCATATCGATACCAAAGTGGAATTGGATTTTATGGTTGTGTCTAGTTACGGCAACCAAACAACAAGTAGCGGTGAAGTAAAAATTCTCAAAGATGTCGATACCAATATCGAAGGTCGTGATGTTATCTTTGTTGAAGATATCATTGATACAGGACGTACTTTGCTCTACCTACGAGATATGTTTAAATACCGTAAAGCCAATTCTGTAAAAATCGCTACCCTTTTTGATAAACCAGAAGGTCGTGTGGTTGATATTGAAGCAGATTATGTGTGCTACGATGTGCCAAACGAGTTTATTGTTGGTTTTGGTCTTGATTATGCAGAACATTATCGTAATTTACCATATGTAGGAGTCCTTAAAGAAGAAATTTACTCAGATAAATAGAGGGTTAAAATTATTGTATGAAAAATAATAGAAATAATGGCTTTGTTCGAAATTCCTTTATTTATATTCTTTTGATTATTGCAGGGATTACAGCCTTTCAATATTACTTAAGGGGATCAAGTACACAAAGTCAACAAATTAATTACTCGACTTTAATGCAACGCATTAAGTCAGGGGATGTTAAGTCGATCACTTACCAACCAAGCGGCAGTGTGATTGAAGTTAGTGGTGAATACACCAAAGCACAATCAACGAAAACAAGTGCCAGCTTGCCATTTTTAGAAGGTCGAAAAACAGCTGAAGTAACCAAATTTACGTCAATTGTTTTGCCAAGCGATTCTTCTGTTGAAACGTTAACCAAGGCTGCTGAGGATGCAGATGTTTCTATAACAGTCAAACAGGAAAGCTCTAGCGGTGCTTGGATTACTTATATCATCACTTATGTACCACTTATCTTGATGGTTGTCTTCTTCTTTATGATGATGAACCAAGGCGGAAATGGTGCACGAGGAGCGATGAACTTTGGTCGAAACAGAGCCAAATCTCAGAGCCAAGGCAACGTGAAAGTACGTTTCTCTGACGTTGCCGGTGCAGAAGAAGAAAAACAAGAACTAGTTGAAGTTGTTGACTTCTTGAAAAATCCGAAGAAATACAAAGCACTTGGTGCTAGAATTCCTGCTGGTGTCCTTCTTGAAGGCCCTCCGGGAACAGGTAAAACCCTTCTTGCTAAAGCCGTTGCCGGTGAAGCAGGTGTTCCATTCTTCTCTATCTCAGGTTCTGACTTCGTTGAAATGTTCGTCGGTGTCGGTGCAAGCCGTGTGAGATCCCTTTTTGAAGATGCTAAAAAAGCAGAACGTGCCATCATTTTCATAGATGAAATCGATGCTGTCGGCCGCCGTCGTGGTGCCGGTATGGGTGGCGGAAATGATGAACGCGAACAAACCCTTAACCAACTTCTTATCGAGATGGATGGTTTTGAAGGCAACGAAAGTATTATTGTTATCGCAGCAACCAACCGTAGTGACGTCCTAGACCCAGCTCTTCTTCGTCCAGGTCGTTTTGACCGTAAGATTTTGGTTGGTAGTCCAGATGTTAAGGGACGTGAAGCTATTTTACGCGTTCACGCTAAGAATAAACCTTTGGCATCAGACGTTGATTTGAAAGTTGTCGCGCAACAAACACCAGGATTTGTTGGTGCAGACCTTGAAAATGTTCTTAACGAAGCAGCCTTAGTTGCAGCACGTCGTAATAAGAAGAAAATCGATGCTTCTGATATTGATGAGGCAGAAGATCGTGTTATTGCAGGTCCATCTAAGAAAGACCGTACGATTTCTCAAAAAGAACGCGAAATGGTGGCCTACCACGAAGCTGGACATACCATCGTTGGTTTGGTGCTTTCAAGTGCGCGTGTCGTCCACAAAGTAACGATCGTTCCACGTGGTCGCGCAGGTGGTTACATGATTGCCCTTCCTAAAGAAGACCAAATGTTGCATTCAAAAGATGATTTGAAAGAACAATTGGCTGGTTTAATGGGTGGTCGTGTTGCAGAAGAAATTATCTTTAATGCTCAAACGACAGGTGCGTCAAATGACTTTGAACAAGCTACCCAAATCGCACGTGCTATGGTTACTGAATATGGTATGAGTGATACATTAGGACCTGTTCAATATGAAGGAAACCATGCCGTCATGACAGGACAAATGTCACCAGAAAAATCATATTCTGCTCAAACCGCACAAATGATTGATGACGAAGTTCGTAAACTGCTTAATGAAGCACGTGATAAAGCGGCTGATATCATCAATAACAACCGTGAAACACATAAACTTATTGCAGAAGCCCTTCTTAAATATGAAACCCTTGATGCTGCTGAAATCAAGTCTATTTACGAAACAGGAAAAATGCCTGAAGAACAAGACAAAGATAATCAAGAAGCACATGCCCTTTCATATGATGAAGTCAAAGAAAAAATGGCTGACTCATCTGACTCAGAATAGTGCCATAGTTTTGATATAAAATAAAACAGTCGGTATTGGCTGTTTTATTTTTATCTTTTAAAAAAAAACTTTAAAAAAGTTATTGACAAGAGATCCAAGAGATGGTAAACTGTTATAGTTGTCTGATGAGAGGACAACAGCTATCAGGTTTCAAAAAAGCTTTTGAAAAAACTTTAAAAAAGTTGTTGACAAAGCGAAAGAGATTTGATAGAATATAATAGTTGTCTCGAGAGAGATAAAGACCTT
>NZ_JBHRZX010000023.1:0-6835 GCF_042649785.1 Streptococcus alactolyticus
AAAGAGAAAACCAATTTGGTTCTCTCTAGATGTTAGCTGGCATCAACCCACTACAGTTGACAATGAGCCGATTTTTCAGCGAACAACTTAGGCAGTTGCTGCTTTATATAATTCTGCGACTTTTTCCCAATTAATAATGGTAAAGAAAGCTTTGATGTAATCTGGACGAACATTGTGATATTTGAGGTAATAAGCGTGTTCCCACACATCAAGACCCAAAATAGGTTGTTTGCCTTGTGAAATTGGGTTATCTTGGTTACCTGTTGACATCACTTCTAATTTGCCTTCTTGGTTGACCACTAGCCAAGCCCATCCTGAGCCAAAGCGAGTTGTGGCTGCTTGGGTAAAGGCTGTTTTAAAGTCTTCAAATGAGCCAAAAGCGTCTTCAATAGCTGCTAGAACTTCTGCTGTTGGTTCTTGTTTTTCAGGCGTCAATAATTCCCAGAAAAGCGCGTGGTTAAGGTGGCCACCACCATTATTGATGAGGGCTTGACGAATGTCTTCTGGAATGCGTGTCACATCTGACAACAAAAACTCTAAATCTTCCCCAATTTCAGGGTGTTTTTCCAATGCAGCATTGGCATTTGCTAGATAAGTAGCGTGGTGTTTATCATGATGCAAAATCATGGTTTCTTTATCAATATAAGGCTCAAGAGCGTCATATGCGTAAGGTAGGTTTGGTAAAATAATAGCCATGCGGATTACCTCTTTCATCTTTGTACTCTTATTCTATAAGAAAATAGCAGAGCGAGCAAATAATTTGACCGCTTTTTTAAGTAATTTCAATGGCGTTCATGAGCGATTTTTAAAATGGCAACATCAAACAAATAATCCTTGTCATAAGTCCCTGTTTTGATGGCATAATCGGTTTCAATCAAAATCTTGATGGCTAATCTTAAAAAGGCAATGGATAAAGGCCTTGAATCCCGCAACGCAAATCGAACTTGGTAGGGATTGACCCGACGGCCAAGATAATCAGACAAGCGGCTAACAATCTGCGACTCGTTATTGCCCTGACGAGCTAGGAGGCTGACTTGTAGAAACATCCGAAATTGCCCCAGCATAATCGCAATCAGCTTAATCTCATCCTCTCCTTGCAAACGCAAATCACGAATCAAGTCACGCGCCTCATTAATTCTGCCATTTAACACAAACTGCGTCAAATCAAAGATATTATCCTGCAAAGTCTTAGGGATGGCTTGGCTAATATCATCTGTCGTAATATGACCGTCTGCCTTGTAGGATTTTAAAAAGGCAATGTTTTTCAACATCTCACTAAAATCATAGTTAGACTTCAACAGCAAGGCGTCAAAAGCCCCAGAATCAAAGGTCAATTTTTCCTTATGCGCTAATTTTTGAAAATAAGTTTTGAGTTCTGCTTCTTTTAAAGGCTTGGCTTCAAAAATTCTGGAATCACGCTTGAGAATCTTAACCAAACGGCGTTTGCCGTCCAATTTGCCTGGAGCGTAGATAATCAAACGCGTCGTTTCCAAAGGATTTTCCAAATAAGCTTCAAAACGTTTGAGGGCCTTGTCATCCAAGTAGGCTTTTTTAGACGTCGTAATATCAAGCAGATTATCAAAAATCACGACCTTTTGGTTTTCAAAAAAAGGTAAACTCTCAAGGTCCATCTCAGCATCTTCATAATCCACCTCAGCCATGTCAAAATAAGAATAGGTCAAATCGTCCTTGTCATAACCCACACGCTCCATCAAGCGTTCTTTCAGCTGGGAAAATTGACCCAAATCCTCGCCTGTCACCACTGTAATCAAGCTTAGGTTTTCCTTTTTTAGTGTGTCCACTTCTTCGATTGCAATCATAGCATTATTATATCAAAAATCCCCTCAAGCGTCATGGTGGCAAACAAGTCATCGCACCGTTTCGATTTGCCAATGTGTCAATCCTCTAAACCGAATGGCGCCCTCTTGGTCTGTGCGGTAAATGCGCAAACCTTGCTGATTAAAACGTTCCAAGGTTTCTTGGTGAGGGTGCTTGTAACGATTCTTCTCTCCTGCTGAAATCAGAGCCATTTGTGGGGAAATGTGGGCTAAAAATTCTGGACTTGAGGAGCCTTTTGAACCATGGTGGCCTGCTTTTAAAACATCCACTGGTAAATGAGAATAGGTAGCCATTAAATCCTGCTCGCCCTCTTTTTCCAAATCCCCTGTAAACAAGAAGCGTTTGCCCAGCAATTGTCCATAAAGCACCATCGAATCGTTATTGCCACCGTCGCCTACATCATGGGGATAGAGCACCTGCAAGCGACTACCCATGATAGGCAGCATATCACCTACTTGGAGCGCTCGAACCTTGGTTTTCATGACTTGCAATTTCGCCACAAAATCTGTCTTAGTCAAACTTCCCTGACTGACCAAAACCTCGCCAATCGGCATTTCCTGGGCTAGAACAAGCATATCCCCCATGTGGTCTGCATCGGTGTGGGTCAAAACCAACTGGTCAATTTTTCCGACCCCTCGGCTCTTAAGATAAGGAATCAGCGTCCGTTCCGCATTGCTATCACTGAAACACTCCTGCCACGCTTCTTTCTTTCCAAAACCAACCTTGCCACCCACATCGATGAGCAGCGTTTTGCCCGTCACATCTCGCAAAAACAAACTATCTCCCTGCCCAACATCGACCACCGTAACTTCATTTTCCAGCGGATGCTTGGTTTGAAAAAAGAGTAGAGCGACCACGGCAAGCAAGAAAAGCGCCAGCTTTTTCCGACGGTAAACATCGTACAAGATTCCTAATATTAGAAAGAAAAGCAGCAAAATAGCTAGATGGGGTTTGCCAAAAACCAGCGGTGCTCCAATCATTCCCTTAGTTACCTTGATGATTTGCTCCAAAAACACAAATAAGCCATTTAAAAAGGTCAGCTTAACAAAAGGCGATAGGAGAAAAACAAGGGACAAAAGCGGCAAGAGAACCACGTCAAAGGCAAATGAAAAGCAAGCCGTCAAAACAATCGACAAGGGCTGAAACACCGAGAAAAAATAAATGAGCAAGGGCAGACTCCCCAACGAAATAGCGATACTCTCAGCAAATATTTTAGAATAACGTGTCAAGTCATCAAACTGCACCAGACTTAATATGAACGCAAAAGCAAGCGACAAAACACCGCCCGTCGTCAGCAAAAATGAGGGCATCACTAGAAACAAACTCAGCATTGTCAGAGCTAGATTGTCCAATCGTTTAATGCCAAATGGTGCCAAAATAGCTTGCAATAAACTTCGAATCACAGAAACGGAAAAACCGGTCAACCCAGCATAAACAAAGGAAAATGGCATTTGCAATACCGTCACCTGGTCACGGCGCAAGCCCAGACGCAAAAAGAAGGTCCGAAAAATCCCTACAAAAAAGCCAACCTGCATACCTGACAAGGCAAACAGATGAATAATGCCCAAACTCGTGTAAATATCACTCATTTCCGCGAAAGACTTGTCCAAATAACCAAACAAAAGCCCTGTCATGTAGTGCTGCATGGGAGCTGGAAAATGCTGCTGAATGCTAACAATGGCTTGACGACGCCACTCATGCAACCTTTCCACAAACGTTAGAGAAGAAACCGCCTTTATCTCCGTAATCTCTGACACGGTAGCCATACGGTAAATTCCTTCATGTTTTAGATAAGTCCGATAATCAAAACCACCGAAATTACGCTGGGGCGTAGCTTCTGCTAGCTCTATATCACCAGATAAAAGTACTGTTTGGGATAGATTTTTAAACCATTTTTGCTCGTTTTCCGATGACAATCTGTAAAAAGCTTGGTAGGTCCGTCCATCTGCCTTACCGCGAAAAGAGAGCAAATCCCCATTGACTGACAGAGTGTCTGGTATTATCTGAATGTGTTGAAGCTTAGAGGGAGCTGAGCGGTAAGCGCTATTTGCTTGTTGCACCTGGTATAGAAACAAACCTGCAAAGCCTACCAAACACAAGCAGACCTGCCCTAATCTTTTAAAACCGTACTGTTTCCATAAAAGTAGCAAGGCCACCAATAGCAAACACCCACAATATAAAGCTTGCGAGAAACACCAATAATAAAGCAACAATACTAAAAAAGCCAATTGAATTGGCTTAATGGGAAAATAGTTAATCAATGCTCACCTCTGATTTGAGTTTTTCTAGGGTCTTATCTCCGATACCTGACACATTTTTCAATTCTTCAACCGAAGTAAAACCGCCATTTGCCTCACGGTAATCAATGATATCTTGCGCACGTTTGGCCCCAATACCTGAAATGGTCTGAAGTTCTGTTGCTGTCGCCGTGTTCAAATTGATGGTACCAGTAGCAGCTTCTGTCTGGCTACCGCTGGCCGTTGAGGGGAATTTTGTGGCTGGACTTACCTCTTCCCCAATCTTTGCCACATAAACCACAGCTTCATCGCTTACTTTTTCAGCTAAATTCACAGATTTTCGGTCTGCTTCTTCCGTGAAGCCACCTGCCATTTTGACCAAATCAGTCACCCGACTGCCAGCAGGCAACTCATACACACCTTCATTGGTCACTGCCCCTTTGATGTCCGCAACTATTTTGCCACTTGTCGTTTGAGACTGGCTGCTCGCCGTTTTGCTTTTGACCTGCTCTGAACTGCTGCTTGCCAACTGGCTACTAATGACAGGCAAAGAGCTTTCGGCTTCCACCTTAGGCTGAGTGACTTGTGACCAAACAAAAAAAAGCCAGCAACATGGCAAACACGGTCCCAAAACTCGCTGCCAAGACCTTATGCTCTGATACTTTTGCTTTGATAGTTTCCAAAATAACGTCCAACACTCTAACTCCCTTATTTGTGATTTTGTGGTTTTTGACCACTTCTACTTATTTATTCGAAAAAAGCCCGGCTAATAGCCGAGCATTTTTGGTTTAATTCATTTTACGGTGTTTGTCTGGATCCCAAACAAAGCTAGCAAAGTAACTGAAAATCAAGGTTAAAATCACCACAACAAGGGCAATGAGTCCTAACGGAATGCGGTAAATGTAAGTCAATGGATTTGGCTTTTTATCCACATGAAAGGTCGCATTTTCAGCATCCAAACGATCAAATTCAGTCTGAATGCGATGAGCGACTTCTTCAACCCCTTCATCATTCATGCGTTTAATATCTGACACATCAATTGGGTTCCCAAAGTTCATGTCAACACGCTCTCCTGTCAAGAGCCCTTTAACGTCCATTGGACCTGCATAAACGACAGGCATAATCTTAACCTTTGCCATTTTGGCAATAACCGCAACCCCACCTTTCACATCTGTTGAATGACGGCTACCACTTGGAAACATCACCAAAGAGCGATTGCTTTTTTTCAACATATTAATTGGGTAACGTAAGGCATCTCTACCAGGGTTTTCACGGTCAATTGGAAAGGCACCACACATGCGAATCCACCAACCAAAAACCCGATTGGTAAACAATTCCTTTTTAGCCATGAAAATAAATTCTTTTGGTCTAGCCGCAAAAGCCATGTAAATCGGGTCCCACCACGTTCGGTGAGGCGCTACCAAAATGTAATTTTCATCCTTGCTCAATATTTTATCTTCATTATGATAATGTGCATTGCCATTAAAAATCCAAAGAAGAAATACAACTAATCCTCGCAAATACGTATAAAACACAGGCGGGCTCCTTTTCTTTCATTATCCTTAACATTGTACCACGGTTGAGTTATTTTAGGAAGAATAAATGTGCTGCGTGCTAGTGACTTGCCCTAAAATTTGCTATAATAAATGGCATGACTAATGTAACTTTAAAAGCGGGTGAACGCATTGACCAACTCTTTTCGACAGATGTAAAAATCATTCAAAACAAGGATGTTTTTAGCTATTCTATCGACAGTGTCTTGCTCTCTCGTTTTCCAAAAATACCTTCACGTGGTTTAATTGTTGACCTTTGTTCAGGAAATGGGGCTGTGGGGCTCTTTGCTAGCACACGCACCAAGGCTCCCATTATCGAAGTGGAACTTCAAGAACGCTTGGCTGATATGGCACAACGCTCTATCCAGCTCAACCACTTGGAAAATCAAGTGCAGATGGTGCAAGATGATTTGAAAAATCTACTCAACCATGTCCCCCGTTCAGGTGTTGATTTGATTCTTTGTAACCCTCCATATTTCAAAGTATCCGAAACATCAAAGAAAAACCTCTCTGAGCACTATTTACTTGCTAGGCATGAAATTACGACCAATTTGGACGAAATCTGCGAAGTGGCACGCCACGCCCTCAAATCCAACGGACGCCTTGCCATGGTGCATCGTCCTGACCGTTTTCTTGATATCATCGACACCTTGCGTCAGTATAATCTAGCTCCAAAACGCATTCAATTTGTTTATCCTAAAATGGGCAAGGATGCTAATATGCTTCTCATTGAAGCCATCAAAGATGGCTCCACAGATGGACTGAAAATTCTCCCACCGCTTTTTGTCCACAAAGAAAACGGAGAGTACACTGACGCTATTTTTGAAATCTATTTTGGAAAAAATGCCAAACGACACTAAACTAGCCTATCTCTACGTGGTCGAATGCGCAGACGGAACGCTCTACACAGGCTATACCACCGATGTTGATAGACGCATACAGACCCACAATAAAGGTAAGGGTGCCAAATACACCAGAGCCCGCTTACCTGTTAAACTCATCTATCAAGAAAGCTTTGAAAGCAAACAAGCTGCCATGTCCGCAGAAAGCCACTTCAAACGAAAAACACGACAGGCAAAATTAGACTACATCAAACAACACAAAAATCTATCAGGATAAGACATCTTGATAGATTTTTCGGCTCTATAATTTCTGTAGTGGATAACACCCAGTCAGAAGTTATGGAGCCTTTTCGTGCATAGAAAA
>NZ_JBHRZX010000024.1:0-20907 GCF_042649785.1 Streptococcus alactolyticus
TTTAAAAAACGCATTCTCATCGCTTTGAACGTCAAAAAAGAGAAAACCAATTTGGTTCTCTCTAGATGTTAGCTAGCATCAACCCACTACAATTGACAATGAGCCAGATAAAAAAAAAACGAGAACACTTATTAAAATGTTCTCGCTGAACCATTATATTTTATGACGTATCTATTTTTTGTCTACGCAGTCGACATCCAAACAGACGTTCACATCAATGTACTTTTTTGAACCTTTTTTATGTTAAAATCACTCTTTTCAATAAAGACAAAATGTTTGAAAAAATGCTTAAAATAAAGGATTTTCACCCGTTGCTTCGTTGTAGCAACACTACGCACTCCACGTGTGCTGATAGAGAGTAACTATACTATAGAACGAAAGGGGATTGATAGAGTTTTAAATAATACTGTTATACGAAAAACATACTAAAGACCCAAACTTTTTTTACTTTATCTTTAAGATCGACTTTAGACACCTTTTTAGCCAAAATATTACCAATGATGATTCAAAATATATCCGAATTAAACCATTAAACGTAACTCAAATTATCTAATTCTTCGATTTAAATTTTCCATGACGGGGTCGTAATCAAAGGTACGTCGACAATCTGAACAACTATAAAAAGGTAAGTAGGTAGTTGAATTAATATTCAAATATAAGTCTCCCAAACAATAAGGACAGGCTGCTCTATATTCAGAAAACAAACCAGATTGCTCACGTTGATTAATCGCAAAGACAAAAAAAGACACGCTTTCCACTCCAGCTTGAAAAAGTGCTTCTGCACAGGCTTTTAATGTTGCACCAGTAGTGACAACATCATCTATAACCATAACATTTTTCCCAGTCAAGACTTTTGTCACTGTAAAAGCATTTTCTACATTCGTTAAACGTTCTTCAGTATTCAGAAATTTCTGTTTTTCAAAATCCCTTGTCGCAATTAAAAATGGTGAAATATCTTCAAGTTGCTGTATCCATTTATCTGTTTGTGAAAAAATATGCTCGAATATATCACTAAATCTACTTTCTTCATTGGGACGTGGAGGAACGTAACAAAGGGCATCAAGTTTAAAACTATCAGGAAAAGACCCTATTGTTTGGATAATAAGGTCTGAAAGTTTAATATTAAATTTTCCAAATAACTTACTATTGGAGCTTTTATTAGAAATAATCGCTTTAGAATACGGATGCATTTCGTGCATGTAATGTTTAGAGCTATAATATCTTCCCAGCGAAAACAATCTCACTTTTTTTGAATCCGAAATAGGATATAGACAGTGAATATATCTACTTCTAAATTGATTAGTTGGCAGAGGGATTTGATTTTCACCAAAATAATTTCTTCCAACAAGATTATCCAGAACAACTAACTCATAGAATTGGTTAAAATTATGGAAAATAGCATCTGGGGTATTATCTAATTGTTCATACTTTACCATATTCTCTGATATTAAGATAACCCCGCTTAATAGCTTCATAGAGCGTTTAGTAAAACGAGAATCTTTAGAAACTAGAATAATTTCAGATGTCTGTGCGTTAAACCGCTCTTTAATGTGGTCAAATAGAGATAACGAAGGCCACAGAACCATTTTAAGAGGTTCAACTTTTATAATGTCACTATCATCAATAAAATCAGGCAACTGATCTAAGTCAGTTAAAAACATACAATTATATTCTGACTCATAAATCTTTTGAACATCTTCCCAATCATTAGCTGATAAAATCGGAGAATCAGAAATATGGAAAACAATAACTTTTATCTCACTAACATTTCTAAGCAAGTCTATCTCTCCCTTCCTCAGAGACAATATCTAACGAAAAATCTAAAGGGATAAGCTCTAATTCTTCATCAATATCAAACTCCCCTTTAAAGAAACTACTCTCTGCCAAAATCTTTAGTGCATCACTAGGATTATGCATAACCTTGGCTCCTTTTTTAACAAACTTCTCAGGCCAAGTTATATGTTTATTTTCTAATGCACTCTCAGGTAGAAGAACCAATCTCCCTTGTTTAAGAGCATAATCAGCTTGAATAAGAGAGCCAGACGTTTCCCCTGCCTCCATAACAATTGTCGCAAGAGAGAGAGCGCTCATAACCCGATTTCTCATTGGAAAGAACCAGCGCTGAGTTTTAGAAGCTGGAGAGAATTGGGAAACTACTAGGCCCTTCTTCTCTATTTCTAACTGCACTTCTTTATTTTCTGCCGGATAGTATTGATTTAAATGGGTTCCTATTACTGCAATAGTATCTAAACTTAAATCAAGTGCTGCTTTATGTGCAGAAACATCAATCCCCTTTGCTAGGCCCGATACTACGGTTATCCCATTTTTCCCAAGTTTTTGGGCCAGCCTAGCCGTGTTATATTTTGCTTTGTCAGTCGCATTTCTAGAACCAACAAGAGAAACCTTACGCAATTCATATAGAAGACTTTTTCTACCTCTAATATATAAAAATCTGGGTGATTTTTCCGTTGATTCCAGCATATCTGGATAATCACTAGTTCCCCGTTTTATTATCTCATCTGATTCTTTTAATTTTGAAAACTGAGCAGAAGCCAAAGCATATTCATGATTTAATTCATTTTGATTAATTTTGAAATAATTACCATACAAATCTAGATAATCTAAAATAGGAGATGACTCTATTCCTTTATATTCTTCTATAAATGAATCAAAAATTGGCTCAAATTTCCCCTCTGTCATTTTTAAACAGTTTTGCAAAGTTGAAAAATTTAAGGCTTCTTGTTTAATCTTATTATCTATTTTAAACATGTGTCCTCCTTTCCAAAAATCAATTCGTGCTTTATCATTATAACATATTCCATGTCAAATCAATTTATATATGTAAAATTGACTTTAAAAATTTAAAACTTATCTTTAATTATAACATTAAAATAGAAAAAAAGCTGTAGTGACAGCATCTCATTCTGTAACTACAGCCTTATAAATTTACTTCTGAATGGTAGTGGAATACCAGTTATACAATATTAAATAATAAAACACAAATCTTCGTTATCGGCTAATATACTTTTGCGTTACATATTCCCTCAGAAATATGAACTTAACTCGTAGTTTTATGGTATCCTATTTGATTTTTTTGTCAACTCTTTTGAGTAAAAAACTTTATTTTTCTTAATTTTCAATGTGTGTCAAGTGTTTTATACTAAAAATCTTCTTATCTCATTTATCAATAATTTTTAGTAACTGTTCTTTTTCTGATAAAAAAGATTCCATTTCCTTTTCGATATCTACATCAAGACGGTTGGCTAATTCAATTAACCACCAAATATTCTCAGCTAATTTTTGTTCTAATTGATAAGGAGTCTCATCATAATAGCGCCCTTTGCGTGTCATTACTAAACGATTTAAATTTCCAATATCGTTTGATAGAGCCAGTAAATCTTCTTCAACAGACCATTTTTCACCGTGATGATTAATTTCTAAATTGTGGTAAGCATCTCGTATATTTTGGCTACGTTGAAGTAATTCTTTTTGGCTTTTCATTCTGAACTACCTCTTTTTCTATCTCAAGTATTTCCGATAAAATCTCATCAGGTAATTTTTCAACAGAATGTGGTATAACAAGGGCAACTTTTTTTAAACTATTCAGCCTTGTTTTTATACCTTCAATTTCGTTTTGCTTGTTTATTATTTTTTTAAACATATCAGGATGATTTTTAACTAAAGAATCATCATAATTGCGAATAAAAAATTTATTGTAATTAGTTGTCAATCCTCTATTTAATTTTGCGAAGGTCGAAAGTGGTTGTAGATTCCTAAACTTGAACTGATTACTATTTAACTTATAGAATGACCATCCTAAATTTAAAATCTCATCTTGTAAAACACTTTGTTTAACTTCTGCCTGATCCAAACTTTTAATTTTTTTAATATCAATATCTCCAAAATAATAGAATTCAGTTGATGTTAGATCAGAAGGAGGGATATTGTCTATTACAAAAATTGAAACATCAACATCAACACCCTTAAAGACATTCTTCTCAAAATCAATTACTGACACTAACGAATATTTGTTAAGTATATGTTCCTGAACTGAAACACCATATTCTGAGTTTAACCAAGTATTTGGTAGTATTGCGACAACTCTTCCACCTTCTTTGACTACTTCTAATCCTTTTAGCAAGAAATAAAGATATAGATTAGACCTAGAATTTATATTTTTAAATTTAATTTTTTTTCTTAATATATCTTTATTATTTTCACTCGTCAGCAACTCCTGGCGTATATATGGTGGATTCATTATGATTCCATCAACTCTTCTGTCAAAATCAAAAAAGTTCATATAAGAGGTATCGAATCCCTTATCTATTAGAATATCAATTAAATCTTCATCAATTTCTACCGCACTTAATTTTGTCTCTCTATCGATTAAATCCATACAGGCCTCTAAAAGAGAGCCTGACCCTGCAGCAGGATCGAGAATCTCATCATACGTCCTTCCCTGAAAAAACAAGGCCATTAACCTTGAAATATTACTTGGCGTAAATACCTGGCCTAACTCTTTCTTTAAAATATATGTCATATCGTTTTACTTTTTGACCTCATCAAATGAACTTTCTATTAATTCTGATATATCACACTGTAAGTACAAAGAAATTTTCAGCAAAGTATCCGTTGTAACACTCTCATTCTTTATTAATTTGGAGTAAGTACTGGAAGCCAGTTTGACGGATTCTCTCAATTCAGTTCTTGTAATATTATTTTCTTCTAGTTTTTTCCATAGCGGACCGTAACTTATACTCATAACAACTCCTTGAGATTATATATATTATTTTACCATAAAGTACCGAAATCCGTACAACTAATAAAATCATTGCATTTCTTGTTGTTTTTGGATATAATTAGTTGTTTTATAAAACAACACAGGAGTATTATACCATGTTTTCTGGATTACGTCTCAAACAAAGAAGAGAGAATCAAAACTTATCTCAGGTCGAAATCGCAAACATACTTGAAATTAATCGTTCATCATACAATAGCTGGGAGTCTGGTAGAGCTAAACCAAATCAGAAAAATCTCACAGCTCTCGCTGCTATTCTTGATGTTCCAGTGACCTACTTCGAATCTGAGTACAACATTGTAAACAATTTCCTGCAGCTCAACGACTTCAACAAAGTTCTAGCTGAGGAATATATAGAGGATCTACTTCAAACTCAACGTGAAGAACGTAAAGTTGTTCAGCTTTTCCCTATCGAAGTTTTGGACGACATTTCATTGTCTGCTGGTCCTGGACAAAGTTTCGCCGACGAATACGAAACTCGTACCGTTTACTCTGACGAAGAACAATATGGTTACGACTTTGCCACTTGGATCAAAGGAACTTCTATGTCTCCTACATACTTAGATGGCGAGGTAGCCCTTATTCGTGAAACTGGTTTTGACTACGATGGAGCAGTCTATGCCTTGGTATGGAATGACCAAACTTACATCAAAAAGCTATACAAAGTTGAAGATGGTTTCCGAATGGTCTCCATCAATGAAGTAAGCAACCCAGAACGCTTTATTTCCAAAGACGATGATTTCCGAATTGTTGGTAAGGTAGTTGGGCATTTCATGCCTGTGGAAGGAGCTTAGTTATGAAACTCAAAGACATTTTAGAATTAGGTACCTATGGATTCAATCCAGAATGCAAAGTAGAAATTTTCAACATGGATAACTTCGAAGAACGTTTAGAAAATGAAGCTTTTGATGAAGTTCTTATTCCTGACGATGAAGATTGTTCTATTTACCCCTATGCTTTCCTGATTGAGGATTGTATTCTCATCGCAATGAAGGAGGAAGATGTTGTCAGTTAAAGTGGAAGAAATGATTTACATCAAAGATGACCGCATCTTATTCACTCCTTACTTAAAAGAATATGATATTACCGATTATGTGCAGGAGCTAACCGAGGAACTCTCCAAACTTAAAGAGAGGTAATTTATGGGATATATCGACTATTCAAAAGAACCAACTTCTGATATTGCTTTCGTCGATATGAAATCATTCTATGCCTCCGTGGAGTGTGTAGACCGTGGGCTAAATCCACTGCACACTTCTCTCTGCGTCATGAGTCGCGCTGATAATTCTGCTGGACTTATTCTCGCTTCTTCTCCCATGTTCAAGAAAGTTTTTGGTAAGCAAAATGTTGGGCGTTCCTATGACCTTCCTTTTGACATAAAGACAAGAAAATTCAACTATCAGAACGCTTGGAGACAAGGGATTGATGTGACACCCAAGTACAAGTCATTTATAGAACATTGGGCTAAACGGACACTCATCGTCCCACCTCGCATGGATAGGTATATTGAGAAAAATTTAGAAATCCAGCATATCTTCCAGAACTATGCTGCACCAAATGATATATATCCCTACTCCATTGACGAGGGATTCATTGACCTCACCTCATCTCTCAATTACTTCATTAAAGATAAAACTATGTCTCGAAAAGCAAAACTAGACAATCTATCTGCCATCTTACAAAGAGATATATGGCGAGAAACAGGTATCTATTCAACTGTTGGTATGAGTAACAGCAATCCTCTCCTTGCTAAACTTGCTCTTGATAACGAAGCAAAGAAAGCTGTTACCATGCGAGCTAATTGGTCATATGAAGATGTAGAGAGCAAAGTCTGGTCTATTCCCACTCTTACTGACTTCTGGGGTATAGGTAGCCGCACCGAGAAGATACTTCACAAACTTAACATTAACTCTATCAAAGAACTGGCTAACTGCGACCCAACCATCCTCAAGAAAGAGTTCGGAAAAGTTGGCTTACAATTGTGGTTCCATGCTAATGGGGTTGACGAAAGTAATGTACATAATCCATATCAGCCAAAAAGCCACGGTTTAGGTAATTCCCAAGTCTTACAGCGTGATTATCACAATCAAAGGGAGATAGAGCTTGTCTTATCTGAAATGGCTGAACAAGTTGCCATACGCTTGAGAAAAGCCCACAAGAAAGCCACTATTATTTCTATCCACATTGGATACTCAAATATTGAAATGAAGAAATCCATCAATGCACAGATGAAGATTGAACCTGCCAATCTGACCAAGACTATGGTCAAGCATGTTATCGAACTGTTCCGCAACAAGTACGATTCTGGAGCAGTAAGACAAATTGGTGTTTCCTACAGTGGATTTGTTGATGAAAGCTATGGTTTGATTTCACTTTTTGATGATATGGAGACTATTGAAAAAGCAGAAAAGCTCCAAACCGCTATTGATTCAGTTCGAGAGCAATTTGGATTCTTAGCAATTCAAAAAGCCAATATTCTTACCGAAGGTTCACGAAATATTGAACGTAGTAAATTGATTGGGGGACACTCTGCAGGTGGCTTAGATGGACTAAAATAAATTGATAACAGGAGGTGTTACTTATGGTTGACCGTTCATATCTCCCTTGGCAATGTGCCAGAGAGTATCAAGACGTAGGCATGCAGAAATGGATGGGCTTCTTCCTATCCGAGCATACAACTGCTCTTGATAATGATGCAAGTAAAATTTCATATCTATCAGACTTAACTCTTGAAAATAAATTACTATTAGCCAGTCAACTTTATTCAAGTCAGCTAATAGCTCACTTCGACATACTGGAGAATGATAAACGAGTAAACTATGTTGGAACTGTGTCCGAACTAAATAAAAGTAATCTATTGATAAAGACCAAATCAGGTTACATCAACGCTTCCTTCAAAGATATTCTTCACATCGACTTGTTTGAGGAAGAGCTGGAGGTGCTATATGAATCAGCTTGAGTTTCATCATAATGAACTTCAAATGGACTATTTCAGTGATAACTACAGACAATTTGAAGCTGACTTCTACCGCTACTCTGCTTTAGATACACCACTCACTTTCTTAACTGATGATATTTTGTTGACCATGGCAAAATCAAGAAAAAACTATTTTAAGCTCAATAAAGAGAAGGCTACCGATAACCGCGATCACTACTTCATATTCATGGTAGAGCAACTCGAGGAAAGTAAACTCACCAAGAAGTATATCTATCAAAAAACAGTCACGAATTTAAAATAAAGAGGAGCACTCAAATTGATGTGCTCCTTTTGAATCTATCATCTTTGTAAAGAATAATATTATCTCTCAAAAATAAAATTTGCAATCCGTCTTGCTGCTCGCTCCGTAGCTAATTCAATTTCAGTTTTAGTCCAAACACCCTTTGGATAGTTGACAAGTGACTTAGCTATTGGAAATTTACTGCCAATATAACCGTGACCACTAGTAATACTATTTTCTCTTTTAGTTCTAAACCATGCATCTCCAATACCTCGATTGATATCAGCTTCAAGTAGAATCTTATTCCCGATTTTTTCTGCGTATTCACGGAACTCTTCTTGATTATCAAAACCAGCATCTAACATTATGTTTTCACGGTTGCGACCACTTTGCGGCATAATATGTTCAATATCGATATTCCCCTCTAAGTTAAATTTTGCCCCCGTTTCTATTGCAAATAAATACTCATTAATATAGAGAAGCGAATTGGATACACCACTTTCTGATAGTATTTGTTTAACTTCATCGTATTCAAAATTTGTTTGAATATGATTTTTTACTTTATCTATCAATTCTGTAGCTGAAATTGAGTCAACTTGACTATACATCAAGTTGATTTCTTCTAAAAAACCTTTAAAAAGCCTATGGCTATAAGATAACTCTGACAATTCAATCAAAATACCTAATCGAAGTAAGTAATCTAAATAATCACTATCGCTATCGCTTCGGAAGAATAGATAACTACTAATAAATGGACGTAAATTACCATTTAGTCTACTTAGTAACTGTCCCACAATGGAATCAGCTACACTCTCATAATTATCTATAATTTTATCCAATTCAGTTGTAAAAAGAACATCATCTTTTAAAAGATATTTATTTTTTGAAAAGAATGCTCTTATACCAGGATTCCTACGGTCAGCACCATTCTGCTCTGATAGCTTAACGAAAATATAGTGAGTAATTAATGAGTTCAAGTCTAGCCTTGCAGAATCAGTACGTTGTACAATTTCTTGCCAGTTTCGTTCAAAATTTTTTCTATCAGAAGCATTTGCTGTTGTTTTAGAAACAATCACTTCGATCGGTGTCAATGGAACACCGGTTCCATTTAATGAATTGAAAATATTGATAGCCTGATCAGTATTATAGCTCGTAATTGTGATAACCTGGCAATTATTGATAAAATGGTTAGCGAAATTTATTAGGTTAAATGCATTCAACTCATTACATGTGTTATAGAAGTATCTAAAATTTTTATAGAAGTTAGTATACCTGTTATCCTTTTGACGACGATAAATTTGATGGACATTTTCCTTAATCGAATTAAAGTTTTCTCCCAATAATATAACTGGTATTTCACTAGAGTATTTTTCAGAAATTGAATCGTTTACATACTTAATTCTCTCGACTGTGGGATAGTATAATCCATCAACATAATCATCTTTTTCATCATCGGTTATTCTGAAAAGCATGGTTACAATCTGTTCTTTTAGACCATTTAGGCGTTTTACTAACCTTCTTGCATCATTATCAGTACCTGGCAAAGCTTTAAGCTCTTTCTCAATTTTTAAGAGAATAGCTTTCAGTAATAACATAAAAGTGGTCGTCCTTTGTTGTCCATCTATCAATGTCACATCATGCTCTTCACCAGATTCTTGTGCTATTAGAACCGCACCAAAAAAATAATTATCTTGAGAGCTTTCATCAAAGTTTTCCATATGAAGATTAATATCTTCAATTAATTGTTCACACTGTGGAACTTGCCAAGCATACGGACGTTGATAAGTGGGAATATAAAATTCTGACTTTTCAAAGTAAGATCTTATAGTTTGTAGTGATGGCTGAATATCATTTCGCATATTAATTTCTCCTAAGCGCTATTTGACTATATTATACCACGAATACGCTTACATAAAAATATTAAAAAGGCAAGAACACAACAATCGTGTTCTTGTCTTAAGGAGATTATGAAAAAGAAAAAGTTATTTAGGAGTGACTATAGTATAGCTCCTTCTGCTTAATGATTCCTTAATTATAGACTATTTCTTACGGAAGTCAGGTAACTCTTCAAATTTAGATAGCTCAAAAACAAAAGCCTTATCTTCAGGTATGTGAATTCCCTCGATTTTGTAGCGTTTGCCCCTTTTCCACTCTGGCATGATATGAAGCAAAGTTTCTTTCAGATTCTTATTCATGACTTGAACAATCCCCTTTTGCTCGCCCTCTGGTTTTGAAAACTTGAACGACCCTCTAGTTTTGGCACGACAAACTTGAATTCCCATAACCCTTGTTTCCTTATTGAAAGCAATCAAAACTTGAGCAGGATAATCCAACTCTTGAACAATCCCCTTACTAAAAGTAACAAAGTTTTTATTGATGGTCATGCTATAATCGAATGACGAACGTTCAACAGTTACTACTTCCAAACCAAAATCTTTAAAACGCATAGTGTTCCTCTTTCTTATTTAAATACTTCTTTAATATCCTTAGTTTTCCAACTAGGGTCAAGTACAACAAAATCCCTCAATTTACCAGTTTTGAGCTTCTTGATGTAGAGCTTAGGTGCAATAACTTTATTTGTAGATTTCGATTTTCTTCTTGGTAGTTTAAGAAGTTCTTGCACTAAATCCCATCTAGATTCTGGTATGATTGAGGGAATTCCATTTTTTAGACGATACTTAGGCTTCTCACCATTATTTTTACGAGACTTATGACTGAAGCAATCAACAGTAAAAGTCTTCTGCATGATGATTTCACCTTTGTACTTCTCATTCTTGAGAATGTTATAGATTGCTAGGTTAGACCAATTATCAAGTCCTGTGACTGTAGGAATATGACTATCCATTAGTGATTCTGCAATTTCTCGAGCAGACATGCCTTCGATATATGAGTCATAAATGAACCTGACAATCTTTGCTTCTGATTCATCTACCACAATCCGTCCATACTGGTCTTTTGTATAACCGAGTAAATTGTGAGTGGGAATAATTGGTATTCCTCTCTTAAACCGCTCTATTACTGACCAAGTAATGGACGCACTCTTCTGCTCACTCTCACCTTGAGCAACGATGGACATAACTCCAAGGATAAACTCGCTATTAGTATCCAAGGTATTAAGATTAATATCTTCAATATAAATCCCTACTGGATTCGGTAAAGCTTTAAGCTCTCGATATATACCAATAAAGTCTAACTGGTTACGGGCAAACCGACTAACACTCTTCACGATAATTAAATCAATTTTACCCTCACGGCAATCATCAATCATCTGCTTGAATTGCTCACGCCGCTTAATTGTTGTCCCTGAAGCACCTTGGTCTGCATAAATACCAGCAAGCTCCCAGTCTGGGTTGTTGTTTATCTTTTCAGTATAAGTTTGTTTTTGAAGTTCAAAACTCCCAGATTGTGATTCATCAAAGGTACTCACCCTACAATAGGCAGCCACGCGCAACTTGGTTGTCTTTACATCAGTAAACTCACGCTTAGCTGGAATAATCTCAACCGTACGCTCATTTTCAAACGCATCAAGAATACGTTGCTGCTGACGAGTTGTCTTTCTAGAATTCCTTCTTACCATATGGTTGACCTCCTTTCCAGAAATCTACCATTCAATTATATCGACCTTTTAGGCCATACTGAAGAGGTAAAGATGATTCGATTCCCTCTAATACATTTGAATTTTAGATAAAAAAGAGGGTATACATTTATTCCTATAAAGCCCTGCTCATTGGAAATAAATATATACCCTAAGTGTTAATGGAAATAGAAACCCAACAATCCCACCTATCAGACCAAGACACTCAACTCCTGCTCTTACTCTGATACTTCCCCTATACATCACAAAAAGCCTTGAAACCAAGGCTTTTTACTATTGCGATTTACCAAAGGTATCTAGGCTTTTACGAGCAGAGCGACACACTCCACGTGATGGGTATTTGGGAATAAATCGACGGGTTGAACTTTTTGGAGTTTGTAGCCTAACTCTTGGTAGTGTTTGATGTCACGCGCCATGGTAGCTGGGTTACATGAAATGTAGGTGATTTTGTCTGGTTGCATGGCGACGCTTGCTTTGATGAAGTTTTCAATTAAGCCTTTGCGTGGTGGATCCACCAAAATTACGCTTGGTTTAATACCTTCTTTGATCCAAGTTTCCATAGCGTGCTCGGCTGAGTCCGCCACATAATGGGTATTGGTGATGCTATTTAGGGCAGCATTGCGTTTGGCATCGGCGACAGCTTCTTCAATCACTTCGACCCCATAGACAGCTTTGACTTTTTTGGCAAATGAAAGCCCAATGGTTCCAATACCTGAATAGGCATCAATGACAATGTCTTCTGGTGTTAAATCTGAAAAATCAATAGCGGTCTGGTAAAGTTTCTCTGCCATTTCAGTATTAACTTGATAGAAAGAACGTGCTGAAATTTCGTACTGATTACCCAGCATAGTATCTACAATTGTGTCTTTTCCGTAAAGCGTTCTAAATTCCTGACCGAAAATAGCATTGGTGTTTTTGTCATTAATATTTTGAATAATGGATTTCACCGCTGGAAAGGCTGCTACGATTTTAGCGATGATTTGCTCAATACGGAATATTTTAGGGCGTGTTGTAACAAAAACCAGCATCATTTCACCTGAGTAATGACCACGACGAACCACGAGATTGCGAATCAAGCCAGTTTGAGCTTTTTCATCATACGGTTTAATATCAAATTGACGCAGCAAATCACGGGTAAATAAAATCAAGCGATCGATTTCTTTGTTTTGAATGTAAAAATCAGTAATAGGCATCAGATCATGAGAATGTTTGCGGAAAAAGCCAGTTTCTAGCTGACCGTTGACACGACGAACAGGCACTTGGGCCTTATTGCGATAAGCATAAGGATGCGCCATTCCCATAGTTTCTGCGACTTCAACATCTGAAATACCAGCTGTTTTATACAGATTATCCACGACTTGTTTGCGTTTGAATTTGAGTTGCTCTGAGTAAGCCAAATGTCCAAAATCTGCAATTCCTGTTCGCAAATAATCCACATTGACATCTTGATTACGGTAAGGCGAGAGGGTTAGGTATTCTTCAACCTTACCAAATCCAATATTTTTCTTAACTTTCAAGACACGCATCTTGATGGTTTCACCAGGAAGGGCATTTTCAACGAAAAAGACGAAGCCATCAAACTTGGCCACCCCTGCTCCTTCGTGCGATAAATCTGTGATCTCAACCTCTACAATGCTATTTTTTTCTAACATAATATCCTTTCTACTTCCTCAAAAAATAGAGAAACATCACTGTCCCTCTATTATAACATAACGCTATTCACGCAATCCCAATTCTTTTAGTTCTCGTTGATATTTATCAAAATCAATGGCAATGCCTAGACCTCCATACATATCATACTCGTCTGTCCAATCCCCTTCTGCTGGAATGGTGACTTGCTCAATGCCTTTTTGACCGCTGGTGATGACAGACAAGCCTTCCTTGAGGAAAAATGGATAAGAGATATTGGTTGAGGTAAGGGCATAGATTTTACCGATAGCCGCAGACCCTGTAAAAAGTTTGTCGGGGTCCTTGACTTGATTGATAATGGCGGTAATCACTTGTTGTTGACGTTGGGTACGGCCATAGTCCCCATTATCGTCCTTACGAAAACGTGCGTAATTTAGCAAGGTACGACCATCCATGCGTTGTTTACCAACGTTAATGGTTTGGCTAGGAACGCTACCGTCAGGCTGCATATTGAGGTCATCAGGAACTTCGACGGAAGTTACTTCTTGACCATCTACAGTACCAAATTTGGCATCTATTTCAACCCCATTTGGGAATAGCGTGTTGATGGCTTCTGCGAACGTTTCAAAATCAAGCATCACGTAATATTTGATGTTGATGCCAAAATTATCCTTCAAGGTTTGGCGCATAAGCTCAGCTCCTTGATTGTGATCTTGCTCACCAATATTAAAGGCGACATTTAGCTTTTGGTCATTAGTGTAATCATTGTAGCTAACACCCGGAATATTAACCAAGATATCACGCATGAAGCTCACTAATTTAATTTTGTCATCGCTATTTCCGATATTCATCACCATAATGGTATCGGTTCTGGCATCAGACGAGCCTTGGGTCACCCGCTGGTCACTTCCCAAGATCAAAATATTGGTGCCGTCAGGACTATTTTCACCGTGAAACGTTTCCGTCACGCCAGGGGTGTAATTGGTATTGCCCTCTGATACATCACGCACTCCCTTGAAAAACATATAAATCATGCCAGCCATGGTTGCCACCACAAGCAAAGCTAGCCATTTCATCAAGCGTTTAAAGAAGTGCCGTTTCTTCTTTTTTGGTCTTTCTCCAGACACATCTGCAAAACGGCAGGCACGTTTGGCTTTTTTAGAACGCTTGGGAGGGGCTTCGTCTGGATATTTGGGAAGTCCTGGTGCGGTCCATTGCTTCTCATCTTCCCAATTCGCATAGTCATCGTAGCCATCATAAGCTTGATCATTAACCTCCTGATAAATAGGACGTGGGTCATGAGGCGCAGCTGGTTGGGTATAATGGGAGGGACTAGAGAAGCTCGCTAATTTTTTTTGATAAAGGTAATCAAACTCCTGCTTCTCACGCTCGCTTAAATATTCAAGATTTCGTAACAGGTATTGATACCGCAATTCCTCGTGGCGACTTAAACGATTTTCTACCATTTTATCATACCAGTCCTTCACTTTCTAATCATAAACAATAGACGTCATACATCCCCATAACATTGTAAGTAATACCTAAAACACGCAATTCTTCTAAGGCAAAAGTCACCAAATCATGATTGCTATTATCCACATCAACGATGAAAAAATACTCCCCCAATGCCGTTTTCAAAGGACGGCTTTCAATTTTAGTCAAATCAAGGCCCCGCCAAGCAAAAACAGACAAGGCTTTGTAGAGAGCTCCAGGGAGATTGTCAGGAAGAGTTAATGCCAAGGATATTTTTTGCGTGTCTTTGATCAGATCAAAGACATAAGGTTCATGCCCTAGCACCCAAAAACGCGTGTAATTTTCATCTATTTCCTGAATGTCCTTGCCGATGATTTCCAAATCATATTCTTTAGCTGCTGCCACGGGAGCAATAGCTGCGTAAGGTTTGTCTGGGTGTTCTGCGATAAAACGCGCAGCGTAAGCCGTGCTAGCAGTCACTTCAATTTGTGCATGGGGGTAATGGCTTTTGATGTATTTTTTCCCTTGGGCAATGGCTTGCGGATGTGAGAAGATTTTCCCGACAGGCTTATCCTGTGCCGTTGCTAATAATTGTTGCTTAATGGGTTGAATCACTTCTGCAATGGCACTAATATCCGTTTGATGAAACAAGTAATCTAGGGTTTCATGCACCGAGCCTTCAATCGAATTTTCAACGGGGATAATGGCATAATCCACCAAGCCTTCCTCATAAGATTTAATGACTTCGGTGATATTTGCAAAAGGGATACGGTCAGCTTTTGGAAAGGCTTTGACCGCAACATTGTGTGTAAACGAACCGCTTGGTCCTAGGTAACCAACTTTCATCCGATTTCCTCAATAATGTCTTTGGGCGTTTTACCAGCTACTTCAATAATACGGTTGGCAACTGATTCGTACAAGTCTTGGCGCCCATCAAAAATCGCCTTGAAGTCTTCTTTGCTATTATTGACAAATAGCGGACGCACATTTTTAGTGTCTTTTTGGATACGATTATAGAGCGTGTCAAAATCTGCTTTCAAGTAAATGGTTTCAGGATTTTTTGCCAAAAGTGCTCGGTTAGCCGCACTGGTTACAATGCCACCACCTGTTGCAATCACTCGGTCAGACGCTATCAATTCTGCCAAAACTTGTGATTCAATCTCACGAAAACGGGCTTCGCCTTCTTTTTCAAAAAAATCTGCAATAGGCATTCCGATGCGCTCTACAATCACTGCATCCATATCAACGTAATCCTCATCTAACAAAGAAGAAATGGTTGTTTTGCCTGAGCCCATAAAACCGATAATAATTCTAGCCATGTGTCAGTAACTCCAAATCTTTGAAGAAGCTTGGGTAGCTAGTGTTGATGGCTTCTGAACGGTCCAGTTCGACCTCACCATCTGCTACCAAAAGAGCCGCAATTGCCGTCATCATGCCGATGCGGTGGTCCCCAAAAGTATTGATGCTTGCACCATGAAGCGGCGTTTTGCCTTCGATAATCATACCGTCATCTGTTGGCGTAATATTGGCGCCCATAGCATTCAAGGCATCCGCAACCACTTGAATACGGTCAGTTTCTTTCACTTTCAATTCTTCCGCATCGCGAATCACAGTTCTTCCCTCGGCTTGGGTCGCCAAAAGGGCAATAATTGGCAACTCATCAATCAAACGTGGAATGATTTCGCCACCGATTTCTGTCCCGTGAAGGTCGGAAGTTTCTACCGTGATTGTCGCTGATTTGGCAATATCGTCCACATCTGACAGGCTTAGTTGACCGCCCATGGCTTCAATCACATCAAGAATGCCCGTGCGTGTTTCATTGATACCAACGTTTTCAAGCCTTATTTTCGCATTTGGAACAATGAGCCCTGCAACCAACCAAAAGGCTGCTGAGGAAATATCACCTGGCACCACCACTTCTTGTCCAAGCAATTCTTGCCCGCCAGTGATACGGATTTCCTTACCATTGACATCAATTGAGCCACCGAATTGAACAATCATGTCTTCTGTGTGGTTGCGCGTGTGTTCTTTTTCGATGATAACGGATTCACCGTCAGCCTGCAAAGCTGCGAAAATAAGGGCTGATTTGACCTGAGCAGATGCCACAGGCAATTGATAGTGAATTGGTTTCAATTTTTTATTACCATGCATAGTCAATGGTGGCAAATCACGTTCTGTCTGTCCTGAAACCTCAACCCCCATTTGACGAAGGGGAATAGTCACACGGTCCATTGGACGTTTTGACAAACTGTCGTCCCCAAACATCTCGATGCTAAAGTCTTGCCCTGCTAAAACTCCAGAAATCAAGCGAATAGACGTTCCAGAATTGCCCATATCCAAAGATTTTTGAGGTGCCTTTAGCCCGTCAAAACCTACACCTGTAATGGTCACACGGTCACCGTCATCTTGAATGTCAACACCTAAATCACGAAAAGCTTGCATAGTTGATAGAACATCTTCCCCACGTAAAATATCATGAATCGTCGTTTGACCTTTGGCAAGGCTACCAAACATAATCGAGCGATGACTGATTGATTTATCTCCTGGAACTCTCACCGTTCCCTTTAATTGCGATACATTGATTAATAATTTCATGCCGTTCTCCCAAGATACATTTAGATTTATTTTACCAAAAATAGATAAAAATTTGAATGATTGACTAAGTTTCTGTACCTAAAAAGCGCTCAGAAACACATCCGAGCGCAACTAAATACGAGGTGTTCTGATAAGATTAGTTTTTACTGTTGTCATCGTCCATTGACAAGACAGACAAGAAAGCTTCTTGTGGAACTTCCACAGAACCAATCGCCTTCATGCGTTTCTTACCAGCTTTTTGTTTTTCAAGTAATTTCCGTTTACGCGAAACGTCACCACCGTAACATTTTGCCAACACGTTTTTACGAAGAGCTTTGATATCCGAACGGGCCACGATTTTATGACCGATAGCCGCTTGAATTGGCACTTCAAATTGTTGACGTGGAATGATTTTCTTCAATTTTTCGACAATCAATTTACCACGCTCATAGGCAAATTCGTTGTGCACGATAAAGCTAAGGGCATCGACCTTATCACCATTAAGCAAGATATCCATTTTCACCAGTTTTGATTTACGGTAATCTGAAATTTCGTAATCGAAGCTCGCATAGCCACGTGTTGATGATTTCAATTTATCAAAGAAATCAAAAACAATTTCGGCAAGTGGAATATGATAAATGACATTAACCCGATTATCATCAATGTAGTCCATGGTCACAAAATCACCACGTTTGCGCTGAGCCAATTCCATAACAGCTCCAACGAATTCTTGTGGCACCATGATTTGAGCTTTTACATAAGGCTCCTCGATGCTGGCTACTTTGGTTGGTTCTGGGAATTCTGATGGATTTGACACTTCAAGCATATCCCCGTCTGTCGTATTGACATGATAAACAACGGACGGCGCTGTCATAATCAAATCAATGTTAAACTCACGTTCCAAACGTTCTTGAATAACATCCATGTGCAACAAACCAAGGAAACCACAACGGAAACCAAAACCCAGAGCTTGTGAGGTTTCAGGTTCAAATTGAAGACTGGCATCATTTAATTGCAGTTTTTCAAGGGCTTCACGCAAGTCATTGTACTTGTTTGACTCAATCGGATAAAGCCCTGCAAACACCATTGGGTTCATTTGTTTATAGCCATGAAGCGGGTTATCTGCTGGATTATCAGCTAAGGTAATAGTATCCCCAACGCGCGTGTCTGCAACGGTCTTGATAGAAGCCGCGATATAACCAACGTCACCTGTTGCTAGGAAATCACGTCCAATAGCTTTTGGAGTGAAAATACCAACTTCAGTAACGTCAAAGGTTTTTCCGTTTGACATCAATTGAATTTTGTCACCAGGTTTAACCATACCGTTGACAATACGCACCTGCAAAATAACACCACGGTAAGCGTCATAAACCGAGTCAAAAATTAAAGCTTGTAGTGGTGCCTCCACATCTCCTGATGGAGCTGGAACGTATTCCACGATTTGCTCGAGGATTTCCTCAATCCCAATTCCCGCTTTAGCCGATGCCAAAACGGCCTCTGAAGCATCTAATCCAATCACATCTTCAATTTCTTGACGCACACGCTCTGGGTCCGCTGCTGGCAAATCAATTTTGTTGATAACCGGCAAAATTTCCAAATCATTATCAAGAGCTAAGTAAACATTGGCGAGGGTTTGCGCCTCGATACCTTGAGCAGCATCCACAACCAAAATAGCCCCCTCACACGCAGCAAGTGAACGCGATACCTCATAAGAAAAGTCAACGTGTCCTGGCGTGTCAATCAAGTGAAAAATATAAGTTTCGCCATCTTTAGCTGTATAGTTCAACTCAATCGCATTAAGCTTAATCGTGATACCACGCTCACGCTCCAAATCCATGCTATCTAGCAGTTGTGCCTGCATTTCACGACTCGAAACCGTTTCAGTCTTTTCCAAAATACGGTCCGCCAAAGTCGACTTCCCATGGTCAATATGTGCAATAATAGAGAAATTACGAATCTTCTCTTGACGTTTTTTTAATTCTTGAATATCCATTTTAAAATCCTATAATATTAGTCACTGCTCCTATTATACCAAATTACCAAAAACGTCGCCATAGAAAGTTGTTAAGACCTAAAAAGCAAAGCCTATCATGCGACAAACACCCGCATAGAAAATAGCATCACACCTGTTTTTGATTTATTTTCAAGAAAGTAAACGTGGTTATAGTTAGGTGAGTTAGATATCTGAAAACTAGCTATACAAGGAAAAATATTTGACGATAGAGTATTTTAAAATATCATACAAGAAAATAGAGGTTAAAAATCTGTCAACAACACACCGCTTTATTAGCCGGTCGATAAATGTGGGAGCTCCGACAGTCCCACCTATCTTATTGATTTGCTGTACTTAGAGTTAAGCTAGGCGCTTTTTAAAACCTTAGCTAAATAAGCGTTTTATTAAAAGTTTGCAGCTATTTAAATCAATTGCTAAAGCATACACTGTAGTGTTTTGGTTTACGGCTACTTAAATCTTGAGAACACAAAAACTCAGCCCTCATCATTTTTATCACACTATTAATATAGTGTCAATCTCATCCTTCTCTTTCCCTAACAAAGTAATTCCAGTTTTCTTCAAGGCTAGAATTCGGTGTATTGTCAGGATCATAGTAGCGTAGCCAATAAAGAAATTCTCTTGCAACATCGTATGAATCAGTTGTTCTAACATAGTCTTTAGTTGCCACAATTGGTTTACCATCGGCCATAGTTCCTTCGCGTTCCAATCTATAAACTGAATATACAATTTCTGATCCTGATCTCACTCCTCCTGGTGACACAATATAGTAGCCACCATCTTTGAAAATAGAAGGATCAGTGCCAAGTCCGACAACATCAGTTAGATAAATAATGTTACTGGATGCTGTATTGGTTTCAGTTACTGCTTCTTCATGATAACCATCGTCACCCCCTGTTTCACTAGTAGAAATTATAGATTGAGAGGTTTCAGTAGTACTAGAAGTAGTATCACTAGTAGAAGTTGTAGATTGAGAAGTTTCATCAGTAAATATACCACCTCCGTAATGTGATGGTCGTAGATAAGTGTAAGTCACAAATCCTCCTATAGAGAGAGCAAAAATTGTTAAAGCTATTGCTGTGATTGTCTGCCATTTTTTCATGATATCCACGCTTTCTAGCTATATACTATGCGTTCGACAGTGAATGATAAAAGATATAAATGTTTTTCTGTATTTTTTATAAACATCATCGCTGTATCACAATACTTGAAATCAATAGCGTACCTAGTTGGTTAATTACCGCTTGTGCATAACACAAACAACGATGCTGTTTGATACTGATGAAGTTTTACAGCTACTTAAAAATTGCAACCCCAATTGCCAATTATTTTTGTTTACCTTTCAAATATAATCGTAGTTCATCTCCTTCTTTTTTACACAATAGCTATTGCCAAGAACATCTATACGTATTTTGTAGATAGAAAGATTTGGTTTGTTTAAACTTTTTAAACATTGTCCACTTTTAGCGCTTTACCCAGGACTTCTATTAACTTTTTTGCGACCCCTTTCATTGTACCTTTTTGCAAACAAAAAAGGGCTCTATAATTTCTGTAGTGGGTAAATCCACCATGGAAATTATGGAGCCTTTTTGAGTATATACAAAAAGTC
>NZ_JBHRZX010000025.1:0-16892 GCF_042649785.1 Streptococcus alactolyticus
CAAAAAAGAGAAAACCAATTTGGTTCTCTCTAGATGTTAGCTGGCATCAACCCACTACAGTTGACAATGAGCCCTTTTTTACATATTAGTTTTGAGAAAGAGTTTCAGCGACATCGTCCATTGAAAGTACTTCGTGGAAGACACGTTGAGTCAATTCTGTTTTTTGTTCTTTTGTGAGGTATTTTGTGTTGACACAGTAACCAGAGATACGAACGATAACGTCTTCGCCACTCATGATCTTATCGTAAACGTCTTTAAGGTCCATAACGTTCAAGTTAACGTGTTGACCACCGTTTTCAAAGTAACCATCAAGGATAGTCACAAGGTTATCCACTTGTTCATCGAAGGTCTTACCAAGAGCACGTGGTGATACTTGGGTTGTCAATGAGATACCATCGGCAGCATATGAGAAGTCAAGGCTTGCCAATGAGTTAAGGTTTTGCAACCAACCACCGCGAGCTTTGTTAGATGGGTTAGCACCTGGTGAGAAGAATTCCAATTTAGAAAGGTTCACGCTACCATCTTCGTTCAAGTAAACTCCTTTGTGAACTGGTGAGTTACCTGTTTGTTTAGAGTAAGCAACGTTTGATGTGATGGTAAGAAGTGATACAGTTGCTTCAGCGTCTTTGTAAAGTTTGTGGTTACGAAGACGAGTTGTGTAAGCTTCAATCAACCATTCAGCCAATTCGTTTGAACGAGGGTCATCTTCACCCCAACGAGGGTAATCTCCGATAGTTTCGTAGTCGTAGATGTAGCCATCTTCGTCACGGATTGGTTTAACTGTTGCGTATTTGATAGCTGACAAGGTATCGACAGTATTAGCGAAACCACAGATACCGAATCCCATGTTAGCACGTTGTTTTGTTGGCAAGAATGCCATTTGAACAGCTTCGTAGTTGTATTTATCAGTCATGTAGTGAATGATGTTAAGGGCATCTACGTAAGTATCTGTCAACCAGTCAAGTGATTTTTCAAAGTTGGCTTTGACAGTGTCAAAATCAAGCACATCGTCGCGAACTGGTTCGATATCAAAGACTTTGTAATCTTTGTGAACATCGTCGTAACCGCCGTTTAGACCAGTAAGAAGGGCTTTAAGGACGTTTACACGTGCGCCGAAGTATTGGATGTTGTGGCGTTGTTCTTCGTTTTCTGGGTCAAGTGGTGACACACAGCATGAGATACATGACATTTCACCATATCCGTCTTTTGCCATTGTTGTCACACCTTCGTATTGGATAGAAGAGTGTTTGTGTGACATCTTCATGCAGTAGCGACGGAAAGCGTATGGCAATTTATCTGTCCAAAGAACAGTCAAGTTTGGTTCTGGAGCGTTACCGATGTTATCAAGAGTGTTCAAGAAACGGTAGTCCATTTTTGTAACACGGTGGCGTCCGTCAGCACCCATACCAGCCATAGAAGTTGTGATGAATGTTGGGTCACCAGAGTAAAGTTCGTCATAAGCTTTGGTACGAGCAAATTTTACGGTACGAAGTTTCAATACGAAATCATCAACAAATTCTTGGATTTCAGATTCTGTAAATGTACCACGAGCAAGGTCACGTTCTGCGTAAATATCAAGAACGATGGGCACACGTCCAAGAGAAGTAGCCGCACCGTTAATCACACGACAAACAGCCATGAAAGCAATGTTTGTCCATTGGATAGCTTCTTTGACGTTCATCGCAGGTCGGCGAACATCGACACCGTAAAGGTCACCCAATTTAATGACTTCACCAAGGGCTTGGTATTGCAAGTTAACTTCTTCACGAAGGCGAATTGATTCTTCATCAATTTCTGTAATCGCGTTCCAGTCGTTTGCTTTTTCTTTCATCAAGTAGTCTGCTCCGTAGAGGGCAAGACGTGCGTAAACACCGATGATACGACCACGAGAGTATGCATCAGGAAGTCCAGTTACAGTGTGGGCGTGACGGGCACGGCGGATATTAGATGTGTAAGCACGGAAGATACCATCGTTTACAGTTGTCACGTGTTTTGTGAAAATTTCATGAACAGCTGGGTCTGGTTCATAACCGTGTTCTTTAAGAGCTGTTTCTGCCATGCGGATACCGCCTTTAGGCATGAAGTTCAATTTGAACAACTCGTCGTTTTGAATACCGTAAATCAACTCATCTTCTTTTGAGATGTATCCAGCAGGGATATCAGCGATTGATGTTGGACGTGTATCCATTGGGAAACGCGTTTCTTCGTAATGTGCTTTTGTTTCTTCAACGATTTTTTTCACTTTGAGTGAACGTTCAGTCGCAGGTGCCAAGAAACTTTCGTCACCATCATATGGGGTATAGTTGGCTTGTACGAAACGAGAAATACTAGCTTTTTCTTTCCAGTCAGTACCTTTAAAGCCTTCCCAAGCTTTTTCAAAAACATCTGTAGTAGTCTTAACAGTCGCCATAATAAGAGATCTCCTTAAATTCTAGTAACAAGTCATCTGTTACATTTACAAATATAGTTTAACATATGGTAAGCGTTTTCCAAAGGGGATATCAGCGAATTATGTGAGAATCTTTACTAGTACAGTTGAATAATACGAATAAACTGTACTAAAAAAGCTAAAATAACCGAAAAAACCTAAAAATTGGTATAATAAATGGAGAAAGGATACCTTAATGCTGATTTTCCCTTTAATCAATGACACCTCTCGAAAAATTATTCATGTTGATATGGACGCTTTTTTTGCTTCGGTGGAGGAGCGTGATAATCCTAATTTGAAGGGGCACCCTGTCATTATTGGGGCAGACCCTAGGAAAACAGGCGGTCGTGGGGTCGTGTCAACTTGTAATTACGAGGCTAGAACGTTTGGCGTGCATTCTGCCATGTCCTCAAAAGAAGCTTACGAGCGTTGCCCGCAAGCCATTTTTATTTCTGGTAATCATCACAAATACCGTCAAATTGGGCTGCAGATTCGGGCTATTTTTAAGCGTTACACGGATTTGGTAGAGCCTATGTCGATTGATGAGGCTTATCTGGATGTGACGCATAATAGACTGAACATCAAGTCAGCGGTTAAGATTGCTAAAATGATTCAGTATGACATTTGGCAAGAGCTTGGTTTAACGTGTTCGGCTGGGGTGTCTTATAATAAATTCTTGGCTAAATTGGCATCGGATTTTGAAAAACCAAGGGGATTGACCTTGATTTTGCCAGAAGATGCTCAAGATTTTCTAAAACAGTTGCCTATTGAAAAATTTCATGGTGTGGGGAAGCGTTCGGTGGATAAGCTCCATCACATGGGCGTTTACACGGGCGAGGATTTGCTGGGCTTGTCTGAGATGACCTTGATTGACCTTTTTGGGCGTTTTGGCTACGATTTGTATCGAAAAGCAAGAGGCATTTCCAATGCACCTGTGCAACCCAATCGCATTCGCAAATCGGTTGGGAGTGAGAAAACCTATGGCAAATTGTTGTATGATGAAGCCAGTATTCGCTCAGAGATTGCCAAAAATGCGCAGCGCGTGTCTGACAACCTCAAGAAAAATCAAAAATTGGGGCGCGTGATTGTCTTAAAAGTGCGTTATTCAGATTTTTCGACCTTGACCAAACGCATGACGCTGGACGTGGCGACAGATGATGCCAAAACGATTAGTCAAATGGCTCAAGCTATTTTTGACCAGCTGGAAGAGTCTTCAAAAGGCATACGTCTTTTAGGTGTCACGGCAACTCAACTAGAAAATACAAGCGAGTCCATTGCCCTCCATCTTTAAATAGAAAAAAGCCACTTAATAGCAGTGGCTTTTCTAATGGTGTGATGTACTTAGTTGACTTCAACTGCGTCGTCGCGGTACAAGAGTTGGATAGCTTTGTTGTAAACATAGCCATAAAGCACCAAGAAGATAATAGGAAATAAAAAGAGTGTGATGCTAAGTGAATCCCCCAAGGCAACTGCTAAGATGATAATAGCAACGTTATAGACAACAGTGTAGCCCAAGGCAATACGGTAAGGCATCAAGCTAGGTACGTTTTCTTTGATTTTGGCAAGGTTCCTAAAAGCCAGATAAGCCACAACAACGTTAGTCACCAAAGCAACGATGTAGATAATGGGATACCAAATATTACTTGCAGCGACCAGGGTTTGATAAACCTCAGTATCCACAGTTTTCTTTAGTTCATCTAAATTATTGCTGATGGCAAAGTAGCTGACAATACCTGAAATCTTGCCGATAGCGGCGAGTACATTTATCCAAGCGATGAACAATGTCCAAGAACGCAAGGACTGACGTAATTTTTCATAAGAAACCATACCAAACCGCCAAAATATCAAATTATACTAATGTCATAATACAAATTATTATACCATAAATTGAAGCGTTGTAAATAGCCTTCTGCCAAGTCATGAGAGTTCATGAGATAACCCCCAGCCGAAAGTAGGTCTGGGGGTTAGTGTTAGGATTTGAAAAAACGTTCGATGTCGGCTGTTGTCAAGCCAATCATGGGGTCGATGAAAGGGATATTTTCCTCTGTCAGGCGATAGGCTTGAGTTTCTTGCTCCACTTGGTTGTCAATGTCCAAGGTTAACTGAATCTGTTCTTCGACAGCGGTGTCTGCGGGAACAGCGACATTTTGGTAATTTTGATTTTCGGGTGTAGCTGTTTCTTGTGGTGTTTCTACCTGTTTTTCAGCTGTTTCTTGCGCTAGATTATCGTTGCTAAAACGCTGCACAAGATAAGTTTTGCGCTTATCACCTTCATTTTTGATGGCATAATCAAAGGCGGCAAGTTCTCCTAGCATCACCAATTTACTCTTGGAACGTGTAATGGCGGTGTAGATGAGGTTGCGTTGTAGGAGGCGGCGACTTTGATGTGTAATTGGCAAAATAACCACCTGAAATTCACTCCCTTGCGATTTGTGGATAGACATGGCGTAGGCAAGGGTGATTTTGTGCCATTCGTTGCGAGGGTAAATGACCTCATTACCGTCAAAGGACAAATAGAGTTCGTCTTGCTTGGATTCGGTGTATTTGGCGGGAATTAAATCTGTGATGTAGCCGATGTCGCCATTAAAGACATTTAGCTCGGCATCGTTAATAAGGTGGAGAATTTTATCTCCTTTACGAAAACTCATCTCACCAAACGCAAAATCTTGCTGATTGTCCAAGGGATTGAGCAAGTCTTGGATAATGGTGTTGAGACGGTTAATCCCTGCGGCACCACGGTACATGGGTGCTAAAATCTGAATTTCCTGCGGGTTGATACCACTTTTAACAGCAGATTGGACAATCTTGGCAATCATATTAGGAATGTAGGTAGCACTGGCTTCAAAATAAGAGCGGTCAGGCTTTTTTTGTGTGAAATCGGCAGGCAATTGGCCTTGTCGCATTTGGTTAGCAAGCGTGACAATGGTCGAATCCTCAGATTGTCTAAAGATTTTGGTGAGGGCAAGTTGGGGGAGTGTGTCAATTTTTAACAAGTCAGAAAGCACTTGTCCTGGACCAACAGACGGTAGCTGGTCGCTATCCCCAACGATAATGACCTGAGTTGTTGAAGCAATGACACTAAAGAGTTGATTAGCTAGCCAAGTGTCCACCATAGAAAATTCGTCAATGATAATCAAATCACAATCCAAATAATCGTCCATGGCTTGGTAGTCGTTGTCACCATTTAAACCTAAGTGACGGTGAATGGTTGCACTGGGGAGGCCGGTTAATTCATTCATTCGTCGTGCGGCTCGTCCTGTCGGTGCTGCTAAGATAATAGGAATGTCTGTTTTATTGAGGTCAATGCGGTGGAGCTGCGCATAAGCAGCAATCAAGCCGTTGATAACCGTGGTTTTTCCAGTCCCTGGCCCACCTGTCAAGATAAATACCTTGCTTTGCAAAGCTTCTTGAATAGCCTTGCGTTGGACTTGGTCATAAGAAATAGCAAAATCTTCCTCAACAGCTGCGATTTCTTCTTGAATGTCATCGTCCGAAAAAGCATTTTCCAAAGGGGTGTCAAGGATACGTGTCAGATGCTTTTTAATACCAGCTTCGGCATAAAAAAGGCTACTGTCAAAAATCTTGGTGCTAATGTTTTGCACCTTGTCTTCTGTGATGAGTGTTGACAATTCTTGAGCGACAGCTGCGGGGTCCAATTCGACAGGGCGTGCTTCTTCGAGAGTGGTAATGGCTTGCTCTAACAAATCTCGTGCTTCCACATAGGTGTCGCCTCGTTCCATAGAAGTTTCAAAAAGGGTGTGCACAAGTGCTGCTCGAAAACGTTGTGGTGCGTTTGCCTCAATGCCCAATTCTTCTGCCAGTTGGTCTGCAATCTTAAAACCAACTCCTTGAATATCCTCAACCAGTTGGTAGGGATTTTCTTGGATAATTTCCAAACTGTCTTCTTTATAATGATTGAAAATATCAACGGCAACACGATTGGTTAAGCCGTATTCGGCCAGTTTGGCTAAAATCTGCTCTGTTCCATAATGCAGTTTTAGACGAGCTAAAAAACGGTCCTTGGTTTCCTTGGACAAACCAGCAATGTTGTCTAATCGGCTAGGGTCGTCCAAGATATGATCAATGGTATTGTCACCGTAAAGTTGCACAATCTTCTCAGCCGTTTTTCGGCCAATGCCTTTAAATTGGGCACTTGAGAAGTATTTGATCAAGCCAGAAGAAGTGGGTTTGGCACGCTCGTAACGTGAGGCCTTTAGTTGCTCCCCGTATTTTGGGTGCTGGGTTAACTCGCCCCAAAAGGTGTAGTCCTCGCCTTCAGCAATATCAGCCATCGTCCCCGTCACGATAATCTCAGGTTCATCAAAATCCGCATCGGTATCCTCGATACTCATCAAGACAATCCTAAAAAAGTTGCTAGCATTTTCGAAAATGACTCGCTCAACCGTGCCAGAAAAAAAGTATTCCATGAAAAGTCTGTCCTCATTATTTTTGTTTTAGTGTCATTTGCTTGTTCAGAATGGCTTTATTATACCATTTCTTTGTTAAAGGAAAAACAAAAACAAGGCTAGAGTTTTTTCTAGCCTTGTGCGTTTATTCAATAAATCCGATTTTTGAAAGTGGCCAGAAGCGGAATTTGACTTCGCCAACAATGGATGATTTCGGAAAAGTTCCGACTTCACGGCTGTCTTTCGATACGATGCGGTCATCTCCCATGAGATAGTACTCGCCTTTTGGCACTTTAACGGTAAATTCAGTATTGCCATCGCTATCCGTAGTAAAGGCGTCTGCTTTCTCAGCCAACTCTTGGAAGAGCGAATTATAGGCATAAATGTCTTGGAGTTGGTCGTCATCAAGGGCTTGTTTGTACTCATCAAGGTATTTTTCATCGACTTCTTTACCGTTGATGTAAAGCGTGTCATCATTGTAAGTGATCGTATCACCAGGCATCCCGATGACACGTTTAACGATTTCCTTGGTTTGTCCGTCCTCAGTTTCCTTAGCCACAACAATATCAAAACGGTTGATTTTCGTGTGGTCAAGGACAATCAAGCGTTCTCCATCTGCTAAGGTTGGGTCCATTGAGTGCCCATCGACTTTGACAGGCTGCCAAAGGAATAAGCGACTAAGACCTAGCACCAAAACAAAGAGGATAAAAGGTCCCCATTCTTTAAGAAATTTCATAATGCTTCCTCAATTTCCTTTCCGTAATAGCTCTTGAGCTTTTTTTGTATTTGCAAAATGCAGTTTAGCTGTTTCTGCTAAACCAGCCATTCCATGCGTTTTTAAAATCTGACTGGCAATAAAGTCGGACTTTTGCCCTGCCCCACTTGGCAAGGGATAGCCGATTTTTTGGCTGAGCTGGTCTAAATAGTCCAAAAATAAATCTCTTGCAATAATCGAGCTGACCGCCACCGCCAAATACTCGCCTTCAGCCTTTTCTTCTAGTGTCAAGGGGTTGTCAAATTGGTTGACTTCTTGCTTGACATATTTTTGATAGTTTTGTTGGCTGGTAAAAGCATCGATGACGATTTTTTGCGGTTTGAAGCCATCTTTTAGTAGTAAATAAATAGCTTGATTGTGTAAAGCTACCTTGACAGAAACAGCATTGTACTGTTTGCCAGCTCCCACGACCTGATTGTATTTTTTAGGAGATAGGAGGAGAGCGCGGTGGGGAATTTCTTGCTTGAGAATAGGAGCGATTTTGCGAATATTGGCATCGGTCAATCGTTTGGAGTCATCCACTCCTAGTTTTCTAAGCAGGGCGTGTTTGTCAGGAGTGACAAAACTAGCCACAACTGCCAAGCCCCCAAAGTAAGAACCGTTGCCCACCTCATCTGACCCGATGAGGGCTAGTTTTTGCCCTGCGGGTGCTGTTTGGATGGATGCGTCAGGCGCTTGATAGCCAAAATATTTAGCGACTTCCTCAGCTTTTTCACCTTGAAAGACGACCTTTCCTGACGTGTAAACTGAAATCATCACCTTATCTACTTTGGCTGCAAATGTGATATAGGGATTTTTACTGGCAACTTGCTGGCTATTAAATGTTTTTATAAGTTTCTGCAAAGCTGCCCCTTTTAAAGTTATAACAACTGTACTCATAGTCCCATTTTATCATAAAACCAAAGGCTATGCTCAAATAGATAGCCAAAGTCTTGTTTTTTCTCCTAGTATTTTACGAAATGGCTATTTTACGGTATAATGTCAAGGAGGTGACTATATGAAAAGTAAAAATCGGTATAAGTTTGTTTTTGGAGAAAAGACAATTACCTTGACGACAGATAAAGATAATCTCTTTATGGAAGAAGTCGAAAGAGTTGCAAAAGAAAAATACGCCGCTATTAAAGAAAAATTACCCCAAGCTGATGATGAAATGGTTGCTATTTTAATGGCTATCAATTCCCTTTCAACTCAGCTTAGCCGTGAAATAGAAGTTGAAAAAATGGAGAAAGAGTTAATGGCGCTTCGCTCGGAAACGATTGTTGACGTCAAGGAGAAAGCCAGTAAATCAGACGCTAACGAGGATTAAGTATGATATCTGCTATTCTTCTAATCGTTTTTATTTGGCAGTTTTACATTGGGTATGCGCGCGGAATTGTTCTGCAAACCTACTACCTTGTGGCTAGTGTGTTGTCGCTTGTTATTGCGGGGCAGTTCTATCAACCTTTGGCAGATAAGCTGACCTTGTGGCTTCCCTATGCCAATGCGGTTCAAGGCGCGACCATGGCGTTTTGGCGGGATGTGCCTCTCTTTGATTTGGACCAAGTTTATTATGCAGGGGCTGCCTTTACCGCTATTTACAGTCTAGTTTATCTGGCTTTTCGTTTGCTGGGTGTCTTTGTTCATTTGGCACCTGTTAATCGTTGGGACAATGTTGGTGCTAATGTCGTGAGCGGTGTCTTTTCGGTGCTGGTTACGATGATGTTTTTCAGCTTGGTTTTGACCTTGCTGGCAACCGTTCCATTGAGTTTAGTGCAAAATACCCTCTCAGGCAGTGGATTGGTCCGATTTTTAGTGGACTCTTTTTACCCATTTGTCAACAGTATCAAAGATTTGTGGGCAGGGTTTGTTTTGAATTAACAAAGGGCTTTAGCCCTTATTTTTATAGGATAAGAAAGCATGAATACAAGAATTTTAGAACAGTTAGAATTTGATAAAGTCAAGCAACTTTTCGAAGGTTACTTGCAAACCGAGCAAGGGCAAGAGGAGTTGCACAAATTAGAACCAATGACAGAGGCTGACCGTATCTTGCGTTCTTTTGATGAAATGTCAGATATGGAGCAGATTTTCATTGAACATCATTCCTTTGGTATGGGCAGTTTGCGTGATGTTTCTGAGAGCATGCGCCGTCTGGAATTAGAAGCAGATGTTAACATTTCAGAAATCATCGATATCAAGAAGGTCTTGCAAGTGTCTGCAGAGGTCAAACATTTTTACAATGATTTGGAAAATGTCGAGTTGACAGCTCTAAATACCTTATTTGATAAGCTTGAACTGCTTCCAAGTTTACAGGGAAGTTTACAGGCTATCAACGATGGCGGGTTTATTGAAAACTTCGCCAGTGCTGAATTGGACAGGATTCGTCGTCAAATCAATCACAGTGAGAGTCGTGTGCGTCAGATTTTGCAAGATATTTTGAAAAAACAAGCTGACCATTTGACAGAAACCTTGCTTGCTAGCCGTAATGGCCGTGCGGTTTTGCCTGTGAAAAATACCTACCGCAACCGTATTTCTGGGGTTGTGCATGATATTTCAGCATCTGGAAGCACAGTTTATATTGAGCCACGCGCTGTGGTGCAATTAAACGAAGAAATCACACAATTGCGCGCTGACGAACGCCACGAAATGGCACGTATTTTACGCGAATTGTCCAATATGCTTCGCCCGCATACCCAAATCATTCGCAACAATGCTTGGGTGCTAGGGCATTTGGACTTTGTGCGCGCCAAATTCTTATTTATGCAAGAGCGTCGCGCTGTGGTGCCACAATTATCAAGCGATAAGACCGTTCAACTCTTGCAAGCCCGTCACCCACTCTTGCTCAATCCTGTTGCCAATGACCTTCATTTTATGCAGGAATTGACGATTATAGTCATCACGGGTCCCAATACAGGTGGTAAGACAGTTATGTTGAAAACCTTGGGCTTGGCACAATTGATGGCACAATCAGGTTTGCCGATTTTAGCCGATAAAGGCAGCAAGGTTGCTATTTTCAAGGAAATTTTTGCAGATATTGGTGATGAGCAATCTATCGAGCAGAGCTTGTCAACCTTTTCAAGCCACATGACCAATATCGTTAGTATTTTAGACCAAGCTGATAAAGATAGCCTTGTTTTGGTCGATGAATTGGGTGCTGGTACGGGCCCACAAGAAGGGGCTAGCCTAGCCATGGCGATTTTGGAGCACTTGCGTTTGTTGGAAGTCAAAACCATGGCAACCACCCACTATCCAGAGTTAAAAGCCTACGGCATCGAAACGGATTTTGTTGAAAATGCAAGCATGGAATTTGATACGGACACACTCAGTCCAACCTACCATTTCATGCAAGGGGTTCCTGGACGTTCAAACGCCTTTGAAATTGCTCGCCGTCTTGGTTTGGCAGAAATTATTGTCAATGAAGCAGAGCGATTGACGGATTCAGATACCGATGTTAACCGCATCATCGAACGTTTGGAAGCTCAGACGCGTGAAAGCCGCAAACGCCTGGACCACATCAAAGAAGTGGAGCAAGAAAATCTCAAATTCAACCGTGCTGTCAAGAAGCTTTACAATGAATTTTCACACGCCAAGGACAAGGAGTTGGAAAAGGCCAGCGTCAAAGCACAGGAAATTGTAGACAAAGCGATGGCAGAAAGCGAAGCTATTCTCAAAAATCTGCATGAAAAAGCACGCTTAAAACCACATGAAGTCATCGAAGCCAAAAGCCAGCTGAAAAAATTGGCGCCTGAGGTTGATTTGTCTAAAAATAAGGTTCTCAAGAAAGCCAAGAAATTACGCGCGCCGCGCGTGGGTGATGATATCATCGTGACGGCTTACGGACAACGGGGTACTTTGACCAATAAAGTCAAAGATGGCAAATGGGAAGCTCAGATTGGCTTGATTAAGATGACTTTGAAAGAGGACGAATTTACCCTTGTCAAAGTCCAAGAGGAAGCTCAAAAACCGAAGAAAAAACAAGTCAATGTGGTTAAGAAAAGCCAAAAAAGCACAGGACCGCGTGCTAGATTGGATTTGCGAGGCAAACGTTACGAAGAAGCCATGCAAGAATTGGATGAGTTTATCGACCAAGCCTTGCTTAATAATATGGCGCAGGTGGACATTATTCACGGTATCGGAACGGGTGTTATCCGTGAGGGTGTTACCAAATACCTTCGCCGTAACAAACACGTGAAATCATTTGGATACGCTCCGCAAAACGCAGGCGGTAGCGGTTGTACCATTGCTAATTTAGGTTAAACAAAAAAATCTCTCTAACGGCATCGCTAGGGAGATTTTGTGATGATTAAAAAAGAAAGAGCAATGCCCCGCAAGCAAGTCCGATGAGAAAACCTGCCGTGACATCGCGTGGATAGTGGACGCCCCCAAGCACACGACAAAAAGTTAAAAGGAGGGACAGAAGTAAGCAGATGCTGCCCAAGATGATATTCAGTCGTAAGACAGCCATGCTGATAATGGTCGCTGAAAAAACGTGACGGCTTGGAAAAGATTGCCCCTTGGTATTTTTAGCAATCAAAGGAGTAATGGCCCATGCCTCGTAGGGACGTGGGACGTTGAGGCGTTTTCTAATGACGGACACCAGCACAAAAGCAATAGCTGGGATAAGGATAAAAGCCATTAGACGCTTGGGAGCTTGCCACCAAAGATAGATAAGTAAGATAGGATAGATGAGGTACATTATCTTGGTGACGAGGCTATTGCTTAAGCGTAAGCAGCGAATGGATGCGGGTCTTTTTCGGATAGGTTGCGTTAGCCGTTGGTAAAAATCTGCGTAATCTTTCATGGTTTGTCCTTAATTGAGATGATAATAGCATTATATCACGGAAAACGTAGCAATTACTTGTCAAACGCTAAAGTTTCCCGTAAAATAGGCACATAGACTATTAGAAAAGGAAAAAAGAACTGACGTCTTGGCAGTTCTCGGTAAGATTATGGCACATATCGTGACAGATGCAACATTTGAAGCAGAAACAAACGAAGGGCTTGTCCTAGTGGACTTTTGGGCAACTTGGTGTGGTCCATGCTTGATGCAAGCCCCAATTTTAGACCAATTATCAGAAGAAATCGATGAAGATGTTCTTAAAATCGTTAAAATCGATGTGGACGAAAACCCAAATACCGCACAAGAATTTGGTATCATGTCAATCCCAACCTTGTTATTCAAGAAAGATGGCAAAGTGGTTAAACAAGTAGCTGGGGTTCACACCAAAGAACAAATCAAAGACATCGTCGCAGAATTAAGCTAATCATAAAAGTCGGGATTTTCCTGACTTTTTTGTTCATATGGCTTGATTTAGAGTGCACTCAAAGGATTATAATAACGGTGTCAATCAAATAGAAAGTGTTTTCACACTTTTGGCGCTTACTCGTTTGGGACGCGGATAAGTGAGCGTTTTGTCCCAATATCAATATTAAGAAAGGAGGGGCTCACTTGTCATCATGTTGATGGCAAGCAAAGCCTGTATTTACAATGAAAACTGCCATTTTTGAAAAAGCTGGTCTGATGACTATTGAAGAGGTACCAAAACCACAATTACAAGCCGATGATGATGTCATTATCAAAGTCGTTCGTGCTTGCGTGTGTGGTTCTGACCTCTGGGCTTATGCCAATGGAGATAAAAAAGCAGCGCATTCGGTCAATTCAGGTCATGAAGCGCTTGGTATTGTCGAAGAAGTTGGCCCTGCCATTACCACTGTTCAACCTGGTGATTTTGTCATCGTGCCATTTACTCACGGTTGTGGGGAATGTGATGCTTGCCGTGCTGGTTTTGACGGAACGTGTGATAACCACCCTGGCTATACAAACTGGTCTTCTGGTTTCCAATCAGAATATGTTCGCTTCCACTATGCTAACTGGGCTTTGATTAAAATCCCTGGGCAACCGTCTGATTATTCAGAAGGTATGATGAAATCACTCCTTACTTTGGCTGATGTTATGCCAACAGGTTATCATGCTGCGCGTGTTGCTGACGTTAAGCCAGGCGACAAGGTCGTTGTTATCGGTGACGGTGCCGTTGGTCAATGTGCGGTTATTGCGGCCAAAATGCGCGGGGCTTCTCAGATTATCTTGATGAGCCGACATGAGGACCGTCAGCAAATGGCTTTGGCTTCAGGTGCTAATGCTGTCGTTGCTGAACGTGGCGAAGAAGGTATTGCCAAGGTGCGTGACATTCTCGGTGGTGGTGCGGATGTTGCTCTAGAATGTGTTGGTACGGAAGCAGCTATTGACCAAGCTCTGGGAGTTCTCCACAACGGCGGTCGTGTTGGTTTTGTGGGTGTGCCCCATTACGATAATCGCCCACTTGGTTCAACCTTTTCACAAAACATTATCATCGGTGGTGGTTCAGCTTCTGTGACAACCTACGATAAGCAAATTCTTCTCAAGGCTGTTCTTGACGGGGATATCAATCCAGGCCGTGTCTTTACCCACACTTATTTTCTAGATGATATCAACCAAGCCTATCAAGATATGCGTGACCGCAAAGCCATTAAATCAATGCTAGTCATGGATTAAGTAGTTTCATTCAAAAAAATCCCTCATTTCCACCCCACAAGTCATTTCGTTTACGAATAAATAAGTGGGAGGTATGATATGAGGGCTTTTCTTGTTTTAGGGTTATTGACATTAGCAGGCAGATGGTTTTTCTGCCGTGATAAAAAAGGCATTTCTGACAATATCCAATTCATCACCTTGCATGAATTGCTTAATAAAATGGATATGAAAGAAACGTTTTTGTTGTTTATCGGACGCTTGGAACAGGCTGAAACCCAAAGAGGTTTGGACCGTTTGGGACAGATGAACCAAACCGTTTATTTCTTAAATGTGGGTGAGATGGATGCTGTGCTTTATCAGGAATTTGCCAAGTTTTATCGCATTCAAGCGGCAACCCATTTTGCTCAGTTTAATGGCAAGCACCAGTTTGTGACGGCTAATGCCCTGACAGTTGATTTGGCGTATTTTAACTATCTTTAAATCTCCATTGGTTTGCTTTACGGTTTCTATAAGTAAACGTTTAGGTTTCATTAAGCTAGACCGCTTATACTATAATCATTCCTAATAAACTTTCTTTTTCATAGCAGTGGCTTTAATCACTGATTGAAGTTATTGTTTGATGAGTGATAGGTATCCTAGCCTAGAACTCCCATAAATCTCCTAATGCACCTCAACGCTTGGCGTTGAGGTTTTTTGTGTTTATTGGGTCTTTTTAGACGTCAAATAGTTTTCTAATAATTTTTTCTGTGGGGTTGCCATGGGATAGTCGCTCAAAGCGTCTTTTTTCACCCAGCGCAGTTCTTTGCCTTTCGTCAATTGTGGTGAAGCGACGGTGCCTTCAATCAATGTGACGGTCCACTTTTGGTGGCTAAAGGTATGTTTAACAGGCGTGAAAGTGGCCGTACTCCAAGTTGGGTGTATGTGGTAACCTTCCTCAAAGTCTGCCTTTTTATCAGTTTGTTGGTCAGGCATTTCCAAGATAGGAAAAGACCAAAAGCCTCCTAGCAATCGTTCCTCGGTGTTTTTTTCCAAGAGAAATTCCCCGTCAGCATTTCGGATGACAAAAGCAGTCAAATCAAGCGGTTTAGGCTTTTTCTTAGGCAATTTAATGGGGTATTTGTCATAGGTACCGTTTAGGTAAGCCGCACAGAAAAAGCGAATTGGTGATTCATGTGGTCGTGGGTTTTTGGCAGATTCAATGTCGGTTCCCAAATCCATCAAAGCTTGGTTAAAGTCCCCAGGACGGTCAGGGTCAATGAGTTTTTCCATCACAGCTTGAAAAATCTTCCGATTTTTAGGGTCACCGATATCGTAGTTAATTTCAAAAAGCCTAGCCATCACGCGCATCACGTTGCCATCCACAGCTGGTTCAGGCAGACCAAAAGCAATACTTGCAATAGCTCCAGACGTGTAAGGTCCAATTCCTTTCAAAGAAAGAATGTCCTTGTGGTTGGCTGGAAACTGCCCGCCAAATCGCGTCATGATATCCTGTGCAGCTGCTTGCATATTGCGGACACGAGAATAATACCCCAGTCCTTCCCAAGCCTTCAAGAGCTTTTCTTCAGGAGCGTTTGCCAGACTTTCAATGGTGGGAAACCAATCTAAAAAGCGCTTGTAGTAGGGAATAACCGTGCGGACCTGTGTCTGTTGTAGCATGATTTCAGACACCCAAATCGCGTAAGGGTCCTTGGTTCGTCGCCAAGGCAAATCCCGTTTTTCTTGGTCGTACCAAGCCAACAAAGTGCGGCGAAAGGACAAAATGGTATCATCCTCCCACATCTCAATACCGTAATCTTTTAAATCAATCATGCGTTTATTGTATCAAAGTTTTTAGGCGGATAGTAGCAAAAGCGACTTATCGAAAAAAATAGACAAAAAAAGCAGCAAAATTCTTGACAATTGTAATCGGTTACATTACAATAAAAGTGTAAAGAAGGATGACAGATAAAACAAGATAAGGAGGTAATGATTCTTATGTTGAAACATCATGTTGCTCGGTATAAAAACGGAGATTAGTCTCCAACTTGGATTTAGGTAGGCAGGGATAACCTTATGAAGGTGGTGGACTATATGAGGTTTAATCTAGGACGCTATAAAAATGGTGATTAATCACCCTAATCGTAAACGAGAAATCTTGTAACAAAGTACATTGGAGGGATGCCTTATGTTGATGGTTAATGTAGGACGTTATAAGAATGGAGATCAATAACGGCATAAAACGACGTTATTTCTAAAGGGAGTGGTGCCATATTTTAGAAGAAATGGTGTTGGAAGCAGACGATTAGATACGGCTAGATGGAAAAAGCGACCGGTTGACTTTTTCGCTAGTAACAATAGTAATCGATAGGGCTTCTAATCATATTGCTTCCATGTTTGATAAGACAAAAGATAGATATGAAAGCAATTCATGTTAGGTGTTTTAAAGTAGAGCAAGTTAAGCCAAAGTGGCGACGAGTCAATCGCTCTTTTCGGATTAACAAACATTAGTAGGAGTGAGTCCAATGTAAAATGAGGCTTCTGATTTGAAAGAACCCACGGAGGTGCAATATGATGAAGATGAATGTAGGCCGTTATAAAAACGGTGACAATTAACTCTAGTGTACTCCCATGACAACTCTATGAGATATAAATAACCCTAAAAAAGCAATAGTGAAAATCACTTATTAATGACAATAACTTAAAAACGTTGACTAAAGAGCATTCTAGCTACTTTCGGCTCTTTGTCAACTGTAGTGGGTAGATGAAAAGCTAACACCTAGAGAGGACGAACTTCGTCCTCTCTTTCTTTATGTTCAA
>NZ_JBHRZX010000026.1:0-84673 GCF_042649785.1 Streptococcus alactolyticus
GAAAGAGAGAACGAAGTTCGTCCTCTCTAGGTGTTAGCTTTTCATCTACCCACTACAGTTGACAAAGAGCCAAAAAGAACGACTAAAGCGAAGTCGTTCTTTTCTCTTGGTTGTGGTTTTCTTGTGATTGTCTGACTGTTGGCGGCACTAAAGTCAGATGCTTTATCGCATCAATCGGAATAATCGCTGAAATGTTGTGTTTAATATTTTTTAAAATCAATTTATTATGGGCAGTGTCCCATTTGACCAAATCGCCAGTAAAGCTTTTTTCCTCATAAATCGCATGCAAAGCCAAGTGTTTTTCATGCGCTTCTTGAATGGTTTGAGAGAGCTTGTGGAAAATCAGCTGGTTATCTCTAGGCTGACCTTGAAAGTCCATATAGGTTTTGGCGTATTTTTTTAATGCGTGAATCAGATTTTTCATAGTGTTTTACCTAAAAAATTGTTAAAATGATTATACACCATTTTTGGTGAAAAAGAAACACGCCTTGCTGAAGTTTTTACGAATATCATTAGTAGGAGGTCCTTTATGGCAGAATTTAAATTTGAAATTGTTGAACACTTGCTTACCTTGTCTGAGAGCGATAAGGGATGGACGAAAGAGCTTAATCGCGTGAGTTTTAATGGCGCAGAGCCTAAATTTGATATTCGTTCATGGAGTCCTGACCATCAAAAAATGGGAAAAGGCATTACCCTTACCAATGACGAATTCAAGATTATTCTTGAAGCTTTTCGTCAATAAAATGTGTGATTATGTTTAGAAAAGGCTGGGATTTTTATCCTAGCCTTTTTCGATTGCTTGAAAATATGGTAAGTGTTGCAGTGAGCGTCTTAAAGTTTGGCTGATGAGGCTAATAACGACTATTTTTCCTAATTCAGGAAGGAGGAAAGGCAGGACACCTGTTAGCCAAGCAGCTTTCCAAGTCATGTCAGCTAGAAAATGCAGCCCTATAACGCCACAGACAAATGCCAAGGCATCCCCAAGGAGATTGCTTATGAAAATACCTGCTAAAGACGAGTGTCTTTGACAAAGGTAAGAAGTAACGCAGGCATAAGCAATAAATCCCCACAAAAAGCCAGCTGTCGGAGTGACAAAAGCACTAATCCCCCCAGCACCCCCAGCAAATACAGGTAGGCCAATAGCCCCCAATAGCCAGTAAACAAGAATGCTCAAACTGGCATCACGAAAACGAAAGGTTGATGCTACCAGCCCCACGGCAAGTGTCTGCAAGGTAAAAGGTACCGTACCAATTGGAATGGTAATCTGTGACAGGACAGCGATTAAAGCTGCTCCAAATGCGGGAAAAACAAGGGTTAATGCTCTGTTACTTGACATAAAGACCTCTTTCTTTTTAAAAATAGTAAACCTATTTTAATTATATGGTTTACTAAAATTGTAACCAAAGAAATAGACGATGTCAAGTGCTGCATCGTCTATTTCTTTTTAGTGTTTCGTGTTCTTAAATAAAATGAGCAACCGATGATAGCAAAAGCAATGCCCAAAATGATAAAAGTACTTTTACGGGGTGTGTCTGCTAGTAAGCCATAAGCTAAAAAGATAGCAGCAGATAGGAAATAAATGGTGTGTCTAGACATGGCAACTCCTTTGATTGATGAATTACTCCTATTTTAGAATAAAGCGATGCGCTTTGCAATGGCTAAGATCAATAAACTAGTCAAAAACCTCTATTTTCTTTATAATAAAAATGAAACCGCAATCATAAGGAAAGAATAGGTGAAAACATGACAAGACTAGCGTATCGATATTATATTTTTGATTTTTATGGCACCTTTGCTTATGTCTATGGGCTACTTAATTCTCGTGAGTATCAGGAAAAGTATGCCAATGACTTGAAGAAAGACTTGGCTCGGATTCCGATTGTTAAGCATAAAGAAAAGTATGTTGAAGTTGGTAAGGCTTTGATGGACTTGCACCTCAACTATGAAGAAGTACCTGTCTATGATGATGTGGAGATTCAGTTTTCTGCTCAGCCTTCTTACAAGGTTACTAAGATGAAATTCATCAAAAAAGGTGACCGCTCTGCGATTGTATTTAATAACGAAATCACCATTAAAAATATCCCTGAGAAAGCTTATGAATATATGGTCAATGGACGCTCAGCAATCGAATGGATTATGGACCAGTATCAGATTAAAACCGATAAGAAATCAGGCATCACAGATGATCCGAATGACAATGCCGTTATGGAAAGATTCTACAATACGCTCAAACACGAATTCTATTATCTCTACAAGTTTGATTCAAATGACATTCTTGACCAAAAGCTTTATGAATTCGTTTATGGGAAATATAATCACGTAAGACCACATCGTGCAAACGGTGGACTTACACCTTATGCTGCACGATGTCGTGCAGCGTAAGAAATTTTATACACTAGTGTTACAAAAATGCTTGACTAGGTCAAAACATATATGAATAGGAGAATAAAAATGAAAGAAAGAAAAAAAGCAATTATAAATATATTACTATTATTTTTAACACTTGTAATAAATGCCCTCGGAGCCCTCGGCCTAATCAATGGCTATTCACAAAAAGAGGTATCTGACAGATATTTGACCCTGATAACTCCAAGCCCAACTACATTCAGTATTTGGAGCATAATTTATATTCTTGTAATTTTATCATGTATTTTAATGATAATTAGAAGTGATAATGATTACTATAAAAACGTTATAAATGGAATTACTTCGCTCTTCCGCTTTTCCAGTTTATTCAACATACTATGGATTATATCATTTTCTTATCTACAATTAGAATTGTCAGTTATTTTTATTGTTGCCTTTTTATTTTCGCTATCATTAATATTAGAAAAATTATTATCAATAAAATCTAAAGGGCATTTTATAATACCTTTATCATTTGGAATATATGCCGGTTGGCTTTTTATAGCAACAGTTGTAAACATATCTGCAACTTTGGTTAAACTCAATTGGAATGGATTTGGAATATCTGACACTTTGTGGGCTTTTACAATCTTAATAGTAGCTGTAGTGATTGTATTTCTAGTCAACGTAAAAAATAAAAACGCTGTATTCCCTTTACCGATAGCCTGGGCTTATTTTGGAATCAATAATTTTCTTAAATCAAGCCAAGGCTTTTCGGGATCGTATCCTATATTAGAAAAAGCATCTATAGTAGGGATGATTTTACTTATAATGATATCAATTTTTAGATTTTATAAAAACAATTACAAAATTATTCCTACCACTTAAACTTAGTTTTTCTATTAACATTGACCTAGTCAAGCATTTTTGTAACACTAGTGTATAAAATTTCTTACGCTGCACGACATCGTGCAGCATAAGGTGTAAGTCCACCGTTTGCACGATGTGGTCTTACGTGATTATATTTCCCATAAACGAATTCATAGAGCTTTTGGTCAAGAATGTCATTTGAATCAAACTTGTAGAGATAATAGAATTCGTGTTTGAGCGTATTGTAGAATCTTTCCATAACGGCATTGTCATATGGACAGCCTGCTTTGCTCATACTTTGTTGGACATAGTTTTTATCACAAAATTTATTGAATTCTTTTGCGGTAAATTGACGCCCTTGATCAGAATGCAGGATAATTCCTTTTGCTGGTTTTCGACGTTCTAGTGCGATTTTCAAGGTTTCCTTTGCCAATTCAGTATCGATATGACTGCTGTTTAATGATGCAACCACTTCACGAACGCAAAGGTCTATAATCGTGCAATTGTAACGCATTGTTCCATCTGGACGAGTTAAATATGTAAAATCAGTACACCATATTTTATTGGGTTCTTTTACATCAAATTCCCTATTCAGAAGGTTTGGAAAGATTTTATTGGCTGTTCCTTTTACATAGTTTGGTTTCTTTCGACGTGTGATGGAACGTAAGCCCAATTCATTCATAAAATGATGTATTGTCAGATCTGAACGAATGCTTCCGATACCCTTAAGATAATCGTTCATCATTCGGTATCCAGGAACTCCATTTTCGCGGTGGTAGATTTCAACAATTTTACGTTGAATCTCTGCCTTTTCCTGACGATAAGCATGTTTTTTGTTTTTAAGATAATTATAGTAAGCATTTGGACAGATCTTCATTCTTCTAAGAAGCCATCTGACCCCAAATGTCTGTTGATATTTCTGGATGAACTGGTACTGAGCTAATCGATGTCCTTCGCAAAGAATGCTGCTGCTTTTTTTAAAAAATCATTTTCCTTTTTGAGTTCTTCAATTTCTTTGCGTAGCTTTTTTGCAACTTCGTATGAATCAGATTCTTCCCGTTTTGTTGGGCTGTTATCGCATTCTTTGCGGTATTGCTGTAACCAGTATGTCAGCGTGCCTTGTCCAAGATTATATTCTTCGGTCAGGCTTTTCTTGGTTCGTCCCTCTTCCAGATAGAGGCGAAGAACCTTTTGTTTGAGCTCAGGCTCGTAACGATTGTTTGTCATTGTAACATCTCCTTGGATTATGTATGTATTTTACAAAACTATACACAGGTGTTACAACTTAATTATATCAGGTCACATATTTAATAAGATAATACAATACAAGCCTAAACGAATAGGCATAGGAGGGCAACGTGGGAAATTCTGTTTTATGGATAAGAAATGATTTTAGATTTCATGATAATACCGCGCTTATTAATGCTATCAATGACATAAAAGATAATGAAAATCTTATATTTATATATCATTTAGATCCTGAGCTAATAAAGATGGAACTTTTGATGAAGTAAAGTTTTATACGGTACTTTCTGAAGCTAAGGTGGCAGGGGAAGAAGCTGGAACTGCAAGGGATAAAGCACTTGCTGGGAGAGATAAATTAACTAGAATGCCACAAGCATTAGGCTTTTTTATTACACAGAGAGATAAGAAATTTCAAGTAACGGAGGCTGGAAAACTATTAAAAGACGAAGACTTATTTGAAGATGTTCTACTTCATCAAATTTTAAAATTTCAACTTCCCTCGCCACTTCATAAAGAGAGTGCGTCTAATGCAGGAAGATTCAGAATTAAGCCGTTCCTAGAACTTATCAGACTGATAGATGAATTAGAATACTTATCATATAAGGAATTAATGATTTTCGGAATGACTTTAACAGACTATCGTAATTTTGAGTCGGTTGTTGAAAGAATAAGAAAATATAGAAAACAAAGAGAAATAATCAAAAAGCAAAAGAAATCTTTAAGAATGTTTGATTATGAAACACAATTAAATGTTTTTAAAGAACTATATAACGACATTATCCAATTGGGTGACTTTAGGACAAGAGAAACTGAAACGAAAACCGCAGAAGAATATATGAAAAAGAAGTTGAGGAATTGGGGAGACTATACAGATTCTATTTTTCGTATCTTAAGAGCAACAGGTGTTGTAGTATTCAGTAAAGGAAGAACACTTACAATAAGTTCTGAACGAATTGATGAAATCAAATATATTCTAAAAAAAGTAGATAGAGAAATTGTTTGTACTGATATGAATGCCTATTTCTACAGCAGGTGGTGGGAAAAGTGACATAATTGGCGATTATGGAAAGTTTAATATCGGTATCGAGGTTACTCTTTCTACAGGTCAAAAACAATTTGAAATGGAAGGAGAGCCTGTAAGTAGGCATATTGGGGAAATGCAGGTGGAAAAACCAACGTTTGGTATTTTTATAGCAGATTCTTTAAATGAAACAGTTATAAATCATTTTTACACTTTATCTCATCAGAAATCAAAAATATACAATGGTACAGTTGATATCATCCCGATGGATACTAGAACATTTATTGAATTTTTCAAACAGGCAACTTGTAAGAATATCGAACCAGAAGAGTTGTACTCAATTCACGAGCATTCAATATTAGTTTCAAAACAAATGTTGATAGAAGATAAGACAGAAGAAGATTGGCACAATTCTGTCATCCAAAAAGTCTTTGAAATCGTGGGTTAATGAAAAAATACTGCGCAATATACTTTACAAAAACACATCCTTGTATATGTATGCAACCCAAAAGTTGCCTGAGTTATTTTAAATTACTTGAGATTTAATCAAATTATAGTCAAAAATAAAAAGCCTTCATAGGCTAGTGCTAAAGTTTTTCCAAAAATATACAATATTCCCTGATAAAACCAGGTTTTACGAAAAGAACCGAACATCTCATCTAGATAGGATACTCTAGACTTGAGATGTTCGGTTTTTGTTTTTTTTAGAAGTGTTTAGACTTCTTAATATTTGTCGTAAATTGGTCGTAAGTTTTGTTCTTTATAAACTAAAAACGTTGATTTATCAACGTTTTTAATCTAAATTATTTCATTGTTGGGAAGAGTAGGACGTCACGAATAGTTGTTGTATCTGTGAGGAGCATAACCAAACGGTCGATACCGATACCAAGTCCGCCTGTTGGTGGCATACCGTATTCAAGGGCTTCTACGTAGTCGTAGTCGATACCAGTCGCTTCGTCGTCACCAAGTTCTTTGGCTTTGGCTTGAGCTTCAAAACGTGACAATTGATCAATTGGGTCGTTAAGCTCTGTGAATGCATTGCCGTATTCTTTGGTCATGATGAAGAGTTCGAAACGGTCAGTGAAACGTGGATCTTCAGCATTTTTCTTAGCTAGTGGTGATACTTCTACTGGATGTCCGTACACAAAGGTTGGTTGAATCAATGTTTCTTCGACAAATTCTTCAAAGAAGGCGTTGATGATGTGACCAACTGAAGTGAAGTGTTTTTCAACAGGGATATTTTTTTCTTTGGCAATGGCTTGGGCTTCTTCAAGAGTCATGTCTTTCCAGAAATCAACACCAGTGACTTCTTTAATCGCATCCACCATGTGCACACGTTTAAATGGTTTGTCAATAGCGATTTCAGTACCTTGATATGAGATAGGACCTTCGCCTTTAACAGCTTTAGAAACGTGTTGGATGATACCTTCTGTCAAGTCCATGATGTCATGGAAATCAGCGTAAGCTTGGTAAGCTTCGATAGAAGTGAACTCAGGGTTGTGAGTGGCATCCATACCTTCGTTACGGAAGATGCGTCCGATTTCGTAAACTTTTTCCATACCACCAACGATTAAACGTTTCAAGTGAAGTTCTGTCGCGATACGAAGCACCATGTCAATGTCTTGGGCATTGTGGTGAGTGATGAATGGACGAGCTGCAGCACCCCCAGCTTCATTGTGAAGGACAGGTGTTTCCACTTCTAAGAAACCAAGTCCATCAAGGTAATGACGGATTTCAGAGATGATTTTTGAGCGTGTTACGAAGCGGTCAAAGCTTTCACGGTTTGAAATCAAGTCAAGGTAACGTTTACGGTATTTGGTTTCAACGTCTGTCAAGCCGTGGAACTTTTCTGGAAGTGGACGAAGAGATTTAGACAAGTGAGTGATGTGAGTGGCTTTGATAGTCAATTCACCCATGTCTGTACGCATGATTTCCCCTTCAACACCAAGGAAGTCACCAAGGTCTGCTTTTTTGAAAATTTGGTAGTTTTCTTCTCCAACAGCGTCTTTGCGGACGTATATTTGGATTTGACCATCACGGTCTTGGATATGAGCAAATCCAACTTTACCCTTACCACGCTTAGTCATTAGTCGCCCAGCGATAATAGCTGTTTGGTTAATATCGTGAAGCTCTTCTTTGGTCTTGTCTGCGTATTTGTCTTTGAGTTGGCCAGAAGTAGCTGTGCGTTCAAAGCGTTTACCGAAAGGATCAATCCCTTGTTCAGCCAAATGTGCCATTTTTTCACGACGCACGATTTGTTGGTCATTTAATTCTTCGATGTGTTCGTTTGACATGTTTCCCTCCAAGTAAATAGTCTTTTCTATTGTATCATAAATCAAGCTATAATACACTTTATTTTATCGGCGAAGTTAAGAAAGTGTTTTCGTGTCCTTGATTGAAAATAAGGCTAAAAAATAGTATAATATGTGGCGGTAAATAATTAGAGAGAAAAGAGAACCATGATTACTTCAATTGTTTTTGACGTCGATGATACTATTTATGATCAGCAAGCGCCTTATCGTATTGCGGTTGAAAAGTGTTTCCCTGACTTTGATATGAGCAAGATTGGCCAAGCTTATATCCGTTTTCGTCATTATTCGGATGTAGGTTTTCCGCGCGTGATGGCTGGCGAATGGACTACCGAGTATTTCCGCTTTTGGCGTTGCAAGGAAACCTTATTAGAGTTTGGTTACCGTGAAATTGACGAGGTAACTGGTGTGGATTTCCAAGAAGTTTACGAGCAAGAGTTGGAAAACATTACCATGCTTAATGAAATGCGCATGACCCTTGATTTTCTAAAAGAAAAAGGGGTACCGATGGGCATTATCACTAATGGTCCAACAGAGCACCAACTAAAAAAAGTGAAAAAACTTGGCCTTTACGATTACGTTGATCCAAAACGTGTCATCGTTAGTCAGGCGACTGGTTTCCAAAAACCTGAAAAAGAAATTTTCAATCTGGCTGCTGAACAATTTGACATGAACCCTGCGACAACGCTTTATGTTGGGGATTCTTATGACAATGACGTCATGGGAGCTTTCAATGGTGGTTGGCATTCGATGTGGTTTAATCACCGTGGCCGTCAGTTAAAACCTGGTACTAAGCCTGTTTATGACGTGGCAATTGATAGCTTTGAGCAATTGTATGGAGCGGTGAAAGTACTCTTTGATCTTCCTGATAATAAATTCATCTTTGACGTGAACGATAAGAAAAATCCAATCTTGGAGTTAGGCATCAACAACGGCTTGATGATGGCAGCAGAACGTCTGCTTGAGAGCAATATCAGCATTGACAAGGTTGTGATTTTGCTTCGTTTGGACAAACAACAAGAAAAAGTCCTGCGTTTGAAATACGCTAGATAATCTAAAAAGACTCTTGAATAGCTTTCAAGAGTCTTTTTTTACTTATTTGTAAGAGGTGTCATTCCATTTGAGGCATGAAAAATGCTCAAAATCTTCGGTTTCCAAAATGGTCAAACTACCATTGTCAAGGCCGCCCTTAGCACGTAAGACAGCTGGTTCATAGCCCAGCAAAGTCCGAATGGAAGCCGTGAAATTTGCCCCGTGCCCCACCAGTAAAACATTTTGGTAGGGTTTGTCTTTTAAAAATTTGACGAAACTTGATACGCGTTTGGTGGTTTGATAAACCGACTCCGCTTCAAAAATGCTGTTGTTGAATTTGGCTAGGTTGTGGCGAAAAGCTTGCATTTGATGTGGATAAATGGCGCTGATTGTCGCAATTTTGTTGCCTTCTAATTTGCCGAGGTGCCATTCTCGCAAGGCTGGTTCAAAAGTGATAGTTTGTGGGTGCTGATTGCGTGACATGATGATTTGACAAGTGTCTTTAGCGCGTTTTAAGTCACTGGAAAACACGGCATCAAAGGAGATGTCTTGCAAATAATCGCCTAATTTTTCCAAATCATGAATGGATTCTTTTAGCAAGGGTGAATCGCCGTTTGCTCCTTGAAAACGTCCTTCAAGGTTCCATTGGGTTTTGCCGTGGCGGACAAAATAACATTTCATAAGGTCATTCTCCCATCTAACACTCAGTGTGACTAAGCTAATAAATCTGCAAATTGAGCATCGACAAAGTCAGCCAAGACTTGGCTATCAATGCGAATAGAGCGTCCAACTTCCCCAGCTGAAACAATCATTTGCCCTAATGTTAAAGCACTGTTGTCAATGAAAATTGGAAAATGGTGTTTTTGGCGAATACCAACGGGGTTATTTGCCCCATGGATATAGCCTGTCGTTTTTTGCAGGTCTTTTTGTGGAATCATGCTCACTTTTTTATTGCCAGATACTTTGGCAAGTTTCTTTTCTGACAGGTGCTCAGTGAGAGGAACAATCCCAATGACAGGACCTGTCTTGTCACCAGTTAAGGCTAGCGTTTTAAAAATATCTGATTTTTGAATGCCCTCAGGCAATTCTCCCTCAAGAGCGTTAATCGCTAAGCTATCGTGTTCAATGTGGGCTTTATCTAAAATTTGGTCCACTAAGGTTTTCTTCATTTTTGCTTTTTTAGACATCATTACCACTTTCTAATGTTAAGAGTAGAAGCGCAGGGCTCCTTGTTAGGTTTATTATAATCAATCTGTTAGCATTTGACAAATTCCCAAGAGATCACACAAAAATAAGACTAGGAATTTTCCTAGCCTTATTTATTGCTATCTTCTTTGTTGTCACTTTTATTATTACTGCCACCAAACAATTTTTTGTAAGTTGATTTTTTGTCTTTGGTCACGGCAATTTGATTTAAATCTAAAGGCGAATTAAAGCCGTTAAGGTAACCTTGCGACGTGTACTGATGGAGGTCATAATCTAAATCGGTCTGTGGTGCGGCATTGTAGTAGCCAGAATCAGAACCATAAGCAGGAATCCACACGGCATCAAAGCCATCAACAGAGATTTCTTGCTCATCCATGAAGTAGGTTCCAATGTAAATCCCAACCTTTTCGGCACCTAAACGTTTGAGCTCTTTAAGAAAAGCTTGGACTCCCTTATTCATGTCAGGCATGGTCGCCTCTTCAACGTCAACCCAGTAAAAAGTAGGCTTGTAAGGCGAAGCATTTTCATAGAAAGTCTTGGCCTCTTCCTTCATTTCTTTGACGCTTCTTCCTAAAGCATAACTATAAACCGCTACTGGAACGTCTCGTTTTTGTAGTTCTTTGATGTGGGTCTTAAACGATTTATCAATCCCAGTGGTATAAGCGGCGTTGCTATCTTTACTAATTTGTGATCCCCCGTACACACGAACGATAGCACCAGAAATATTTTTAGACAGAGTATCATAGTCAATTTCGCTTGGAAGTTGCCAACCAGAGATATCGATAATCGGATTAAGAACAAACTCTTTATCATTGTCAGTATCAGAAGTTGATGTAGTGGTACTCGTGCCACTCAAAGTCGGAATAGAAGCCTTTGCTGAAATTAACTGTTGTTCTTTTAGACTGTCTGAGTGCGTTTTACCGATCACGAGAAGGAGCCCTAAAAGGGCGAAGAAAACTACAACAACAATAGGTTTTATTCGTCTTCTCATTACTCATATTTTAGCGTAAAACGGTTTAAAAATCAAAACAATACGCTTTTGTAATACAATTGTCATATTTGCAATGACTTATGGGAATAAATGTCTAAATTTATACTGTCATGGCTTCGGTGTAGGCGATGATTTGGTCAACGGTTTGGCTTAAAAATTGGATGGTGTCGCGGAGTGGTTGGTCAGTTGAAATGTCTGCTCCGATTAATTTAGCCGTGTCAAGCGGTGTACGTGAGCCACCAGATTTGAGGAAGGTTAGCCAGTCTTGGGCACCATTTGGGTTTTGCTTAAAGTTCAAAAAGCCAGCCGTTGCAATCACAAGCCCTGCAGAATAAGTGTAGCTGTAAAGTCCCATGTAGTAGTGGCTTTGACGCATCCAAGTCAATGCAGCATCGTCATCAATGTCAATGGCATCACCCCAAAATTGGCTGAGAACCTCTTTCATAATGCGATTAAGTTGCTCAGCTCCAAATGTTTTGCCCTCTTCAATAAGGGTGTAAACACGACGTTGGAAGGCAGCCTCTAGCAGATGCGTGATGAAATTGTGAAAATAAGTATCTGTCAAACGGTGGGCTAAGGCAAAGCGTTTTTGACGAGGGTCATCGAACTGCTGTTCCAAATAATCGCTCAGCAACAATTCATTGAAGGTTGAAGGGGCTTCTACATAATAAGTGGACATGTGGGTATTGAAGTAGCTTTGATGGTTGTCAGAAAAGATAAATTGCCCTGAGTGACCAATTTCGTGAATCAAGGTATAGACATCTGACAAACGCCCTGTCCAGCTCATGAGAATGTATGGGTGAACCTTGTATGGGTCTGCAGCATAGCCGCCTGAATCTTTATTGGCATTAGCAGCAAAATCCACCCAGCGCTCTTCTTGGTAGCGGGCAACTTCCTGACTGTATTCCTCACCCAGCGGAGCAACGGATTTCATCACCAAATCATAGGCATCGTCAATGCTGACGTGAGGGTTTAAATCGCTATCCAAATCCAATTTCCAATCAGCAAAGGTCATTTTTGACAAGCCATTCACTTTTGCCACGTGTTTGAGGTATTTTTGTGCAATCGGCGCAAACTCTGTCATAATGAGATCAATTTGGCGGTCAAACATATCGCGGTCCACTTCTTGTTCGGCAAGGAGGTAGTCAAAAACAGAGTCGTACCCCCGCATATCCGCCATGATTTTTTCAGATTTGACCTGTGCCAAATAAGCACTTGCTGCGGCATTTTGGTGTTTTCTAAGCCCAGCTGAGAAAGAGCGGAAGGCATTTTCACGAACATCAGCGTCTTCATGATTTTGATAGAAATTTTCATAAGTGACAAAAGAGTTGCGGTAGGTTTTGCCATTCACTTCAAAATCGTCCATTTCAAAATCACCTGCACGCATTTTAGTGTAAATGTCTTGCGGTGCGTTGAAAACTTCGGCCAGATTAGTCAAGGTTTTTTCGACTTCTGGTGAGATAAAGTGTTTCTTTTGGATTTTAGCTTGGCGAATGGCTGCGCTAAAATGTGGGTTGGCTTCTAATTCGTCCAAGATAGCCAAATCAGCAGTCGCAAGAGCCGTATCAAAAAAGCTGAGTGCCACATTAGCCTTGGTCATAAAGTCTGCCCCTGCCTGTGCGATTTGGGCAAATGATTCATCGCTGAAATCCGTTGTCTGCGGCATAAAAGCGTAGTTATCGATATGGCTCATCTCGATGTAAATCTGCTCAATCTCATACAAAGCACGTGTAAAATCATCAGCAGTTTCCAAGCGTCCCTCGTAATTGCGCTTAAAGACGTTAATATCTTCTAATGTTTTTTCAATACTTCGTAAAAAATCCTCGCGGTCTTGATAGAGTGCTGTCAAATCCCATAATTCATTTTCAGGAAAATCCGAACGTTTTTTCAATTCCATAGGTCATCTCCAATCATTTTAGTTCTTATCCTCAAAAGTATATCAAAAATCTAGAGCTTATCCTAGTAGCACAGGCTATACAGCAAAAAGATTTAAAAAATCAGAAAATTTATAAAAACAAGGATAATCATTAGAAAATGGGTTACTTTTCCTTACAAAAAGTGGTATGATATAGGGGTACGTTTGTAACAAAGGATTCCAATCCAAACAAAAAGGAGTGAAGAGAGTGACAGTCAAAAAATTGGAAAATAATAACACTCGGTCGATAATGACAGAAGAAGTCAAAGTGTTAAAACAAATCCTTGACGATACAACCCATCAAATGGTTGGCGATGAGGTGTTTGCCAAAATTCAAAATATCGCCGACTTATCAGCAAGCTCTGAATACGTCAAACTTGAAAAATTAGTAGCTCAATTAACGAATGATGAGATGATCGTCGTATCTCGCTATTTTTCAATTTTACCGCTTTTAATCAACATCTCTGAAGATGTGGATTTTGCGTATGAGATTAACTACCAAAACAACATGGGCAAGGATTACCTTGGCAAACTTTCTCTAACGGTTGACATGGTTTCAGAAAGCGACAACGCCAAAGAAATTCTTGAAAACGTGAACGTGGTTCCTGTATTAACCGCTCACCCAACGCAAGTGCAACGTAAAACCGTTTTGGAGTTGACCAACCACATTCATGATTTGTTGCGTAAGTACCGCGATGTTAAGGCTGGTGTTGTCAACCGTAACAAATGGTACACGGATTTACGCCGTTACATTGAAATCATCATGCAAACGGATATTATTCGTGAGAAAAAATTGACGGTTAAAAATGAAATCACCAACGTGATGGAGTATTACAATACCTCTTTGATTCAAGCCATCACAAAATTAACGTCAGAATACAAGCACTTAGCCGCTGAAAAAGGCCTTGATTTGGACAATCCAAAACCAATCACCATGGGAATGTGGATTGGGGGCGACCGTGATGGAAACCCATACGTTACAGCAGAAACTCTGCAACTTTCTGCCACTGTCCAAAGTGAAGTTATTCTTAACTACTACATCGAAAAATTAACAGGTCTTTATCGTACCTTCTCACTTTCTACAACTCTTACAGACATCAGTCCTGAAGTGGAAAAAATGGCTGAATTATCAACAGATAAATCGATTTATCGTGAAAATGAGCCTTACCGTAAAGCCTTCCATTACATTCAGTTGAAATTGATTCAAACCTTGTTGGAATTAAAAGCTGGACCAGGCATTTCACAACGTGTCTTGGAAAGCAGCAACAACATTAGTTCTGGGGTTTACACAAGCACCAACAATGCTAGTGTTGTCAGCAAGTATTTGCAAGAGAAATTCTCTCGCGTGTCTTCTGAACTTCAAAATGAAATTCCAAGCTACAAAACGGCCCAAGAATTTAAAGATGATTTACTCTTAATCAAGCAATCATTGTTAGATAATGGCGATGAGGCTATGCTAACAGGTGATTTCAGCGAGTTGCTCCAAGCAGTTGATGTTTTTGGTTTCTACCTTGCAACCATTGATATGCGTCAAGATTCAAGCGTCAACGAAGCTTGTGTGGCAGAATTGTTACGATCAGCAAACGTTGTGGATAATTACAGTGAGCTTCCAGAAGAGGAAAAAATCAAGATTTTGCTTACAGAACTGACTGAGGACCCTCGTACCTTATCTTCAGCAAATGCTGAGAAGTCAGAACTCCTGCAAAAAGAATTGGCTATCTTTAAAACCGCTCGTTACCTTAAAGACAAACTAGGCGAAGAAGTCATCAAACAACACATTATCTCACACACTGAAAGCGTGTCTGATATGTTTGAATTAGCGGTTATGTTAAAAGAAGTTGGTTTGATTGATAACCAAAAAGCGCGTGTTCAAATTGTTCCTCTCTTTGAAACCATCGAAGACCTTGAAAATTCACGTGGCATCATGGAAGAATACCTTGATTACGACATCGTGCGCCGTTGGATTGCAGCTAACAAAGGCTACCAAGAAGTCATGCTTGGTTACTCAGATAGTAATAAAGACGGCGGTTACTTGTCATCTGTTTGGACACTTTACAAGGCTCAAAACGAATTGACTCGTATCGGAACAGAACGTGGTATTAAAGTAACCTTCATTCATGGTCGTGGTGGTACAGTCGGCCGTGGAGGTGGTCCATCATATGAAGCCATTACATCCCAACCATTTGGTTCGATTAAAGACCGCATCCGCTTGACAGAGCAAGGGGAAATCATTGAAAACAAATACGGTAATAAAGACGTTGCCTACTACAACCTTGAAATGTTGGTGTCAGCAACCATTGACCGTATTGTAACACGCATGATTACGGATGCTAATGAAATCGATGAGTTCCGTGCAACGATGGACGACATTGTTAGCTATTCAAATACAGTTTACCGTGATTTGGTCTTTGGCAATCCGCATTTCTATGATTATTTCTTTGAAGCAAGCCCAATTAAAGAAGTTTCAAGTTTGAATATCGGTTCACGTCCAGCTGCTCGTAAAACCATCACTGAAATTTCAGGCCTTCGTGCGATTCCGTGGGTATTCTCATGGTCACAAAGTCGAGTGATGTTCCCAGGCTGGTATGGTGTCGGTTCTGCCTTCAAACACTTTATTGACGCTGATGAGGGTAACTTGGCGAAATTGCAACACATGTATGACAAATGGCCATTCTTCCATTCTCTCCTCTCAAATGTAGATATGGTTCTTTCAAAATCAAACATGAACATTGCTTTCCAATACGCTCAATTGGCTGAAGATGAAGACGTGCGTGATGTCTTTAACACCATTCTTGACGAATGGCAACTCACTAAAAATGTTATTTTAGCTATTGAACAACACGAAGATTTATTGGAAACCAATCCATCTCTTCGTGCCAGCCTTGATTACCGTTTGCCATACTTCAACGTCTTAAACTACATTCAAATTGAATTGATTAAACGTTTACGCCACGATGAGTTGGACGAAGATTACGAAAAACTCATTCACACCACTATCAACGGTATTGCAACTGGTTTGCGTAACTCAGGCTGATCATAAAGCAAGATGAAGCAGCACTTCTTGGTTAAGTCCAAGGGGTGTTTTTTTACTTTGGCTCAGACTTTGGCAAGACTTGCTAGATTTTTACTTTTTTTTAGCTTAGAAAGATGGTATAATGGCAGGTGGTTATTACATCCAGAGATCATATGTCTTAATAGGAGCGTTTATGAATATTTCGAAGAGGCATTTACTGAATTATTCAATCCTTGTGCCTTATTTAATTTTATCTGTGATTGGTTTGATTGTCATTTATTCGACCACAAGCCCATCCCTTGTCCAATACGGGTTAAACCCTTTTCGGTCAGTTCTTAACCAAGGAATGTATTGGGGCATCAGTTTAGCTGCTATCTTTTTCATTTATAAATTACGTTTAGACTTCTTGAAAAATCCAAAAGTCCTGACAACGACTATGATCGTTGAAGTTGTTCTCTTGTTAATTGCGCGTTTCTTTACGCGAACGGTTAACGGGGCGCACGGTTGGATTGTGATTGGTCCCATTAGTTTTCAACCAGCAGAATACCTGAAAATCATCATTGTCTGGCTGTTGGCTTATACGTTTTCACGGCGCCAGAAAGAAATTGAAATCTATGATTACCAAGCCTTGACCAAGCGGCGTTGGATACCAAGGCGTTGGAGTGATTTAAAAGATTGGCGCGTGTATTCGCTAGGGATGATTATGCTGGTCGCAGCACAGCCTGACCTTGGAAATGCAGCTATCATCGTTTTGACTGGCTTGATCATGTATTCAGTCAGTGGGGTAGCTTACCGTTGGTTTTCTGCTATTTTGATTACCGTCACGACCTTATCAGCTGGATTTTTAGGCTTAATCTTTGCCATTGGTGTGGAAACCATGGAAAAAGTGCCCGTCTTTGGTTATGTTGCCAAACGTTTCAGTGCCTTTTTCAATCCTTTTGATGACTTGACCAACGCAGGACACCAGCTAGCTCATTCTTACTATGCCATGAGTAATGGTGGTTGGTTTGGTAGAGGTTTGGGGAATTCCATTGAAAAAGGTGGTTATCTTCCTGAGGCGACAACCGATTTTGTCTTTTCCATTGTCATGGAAGAATTAGGTTTGATTGGAGCAGGACTTATTCTTGCTTTGCTGTTCTTCTTGATTTTACGTATTATGCACGTGGGGATTAAGGCTAAAAATCCTTTCAATGCCATGATTGCACTAGGAATTGGTGGCATGATTTTGATGCAAACCTTTGTCAATATCGGTGGTATCTCAGGCTTGATTCCATCAACAGGGGTTACTTTCCCATTCTTATCCCAAGGGGGAAATAGCTTGTTGGTGCTCTCGGTTGCCATTGGTTTTGTGCTCAATATTGATGCCAATGAAAAACGTGAAGAGATTATCAGAGAAGCAGAAGCAGAACTCCAAGCACAAAACACCAATCACCCCTATGCAGATAATGTCATTGATTTGGATCAATTGTTCCATAATGACTAAATGATTTTTTGACCAAAGCAAGTATTTTGTCTTGCTTTGGTTATTTTTTTTGAAAGAAATAACATTGGGAAATCGCTTGATTTTAAGGGATTTACAGGCATTCTTGAAAATTTAGACGCATAAGAAATAGTTAAATGCTTGCAATTCCTTTATAATTTGATAAAATAGTAGGGTAAGGTTAGACTGTATTGCCTACCGTCTATCTATAAAATATATTTTATTGGAGGCTTTTACCCAAATGGCAAAAGAAAAATACGATCGTAGTAAACCACACGTTAACATTGGTACAATCGGACACGTTGACCATGGTAAAACTACTTTGACAGCTGCAATTACAACAGTTCTTGCTCGTCGTCTTCCAAGCGCAGTTAACCAACCAAAAGACTACGCTTCTATCGATGCTGCTCCTGAAGAACGCGAACGCGGTATCACAATCAACACTGCACACGTTGAGTACGAAACTGCTAAACGTCACTACGCTCACATCGACGCTCCAGGACACGCGGACTACGTTAAAAACATGATCACTGGTGCTGCCCAAATGGATGGTGCTATCCTTGTAGTAGCTTCAACTGACGGTCCAATGCCACAAACACGTGAACACATCCTTCTTTCACGTCAAGTAGGTGTTAAATACCTTATCGTCTTCATGAACAAAATCGACCTTGTTGATGACGAAGAATTGCTTGAATTGGTTGAAATGGAAATCCGTGACCTTCTTTCAGAATACGATTTCCCAGGTGACGATCTTCCAGTTATCCAAGGTTCAGCTCTTAAAGCCCTTGAAGGTGACACTCACTACGAAGACATCATCATGGAATTGATGGACACTGTTGATGAATACATTCCAGAACCAGAACGTGATACTGACAAACCATTGCTTCTTCCAGTCGAAGACGTATTCTCAATCACTGGTCGTGGTACTGTAGCATCAGGACGTATCGACCGTGGTACTGTTAAAGTCAACGACGAAGTTGAAATCGTTGGTATCCGTGACGACATCCAAAAAGCTGTTGTTACTGGTGTTGAAATGTTCCGTAAACAACTTGATGAAGGTCTTGCAGGGGACAACGTTGGTGTGCTTCTTCGTGGTATCCAACGTGATGAAATCGAACGTGGTCAAGTTCTTGCTAAACCAGGTTCAATCCACCCACACACTAAATTCAAAGGTGAAGTTTACATCCTTACTAAAGAAGAAGGTGGACGTCACACTCCATTCTTCAACAACTACCGTCCTCAATTCTACTTCCGTACAACTGACGTTACAGGTTCAATCGAACTTCCAGCAGGTACTGAAATGGTAATGCCTGGTGATAACGTAACTATCGACGTTGAATTGATTCACCCAATCGCCGTTGAACAAGGTACTACATTCTCAATCCGTGAAGGTGGACGTACTGTTGGTTCAGGTATCGTTTCAGAAATCGAAGCTTAATTTGAATTAACTAATTAAGTTCCCAGATAACAATTATTTAGTCAGATAGTAATTGTGGAGAGTCCCGTTAGGGGCTCTTTTTTTGTGACTTTCCTCTCTAAAAATAGTGTCGAACCTTTCAAACCTGCAGAAAATATGATAAAATAAGGAGTAAAAAAAAATAGAAGAGGTATGTGAAATGTCACGTAAACCATTTATCGCTGGTAACTGGAAAATGAACAAAAATCCAGAAGAAGCTAAAGCATTTGTTGAAGCAGTAGCTTCTAAATTGCCTTCATCAGAACTTGTTGAAGCTGGTATCGCAGCTCCTGCACTTGACCTTTCAACAGTTCTTGCTGCAGCTAAAGGTTCAGAACTTAAAGTTGCTGCTGAAAACTGCTACTTTGAAAATGCTGGTGCTTTCACTGGTGAAAACAGCCCTAAAGTATTGTCTGAAATGGGAACTGACTACGTTGTAATCGGTCACTCAGAACGTCGTGAATACTTCCACGAAACAGATGAAGACATCAACAAAAAAGCAAAAGCTATCTTTGCTAACGGTATGCTTCCAATCATCTGCTGTGGTGAAACTCTTGAAACTTACGAAGCAGGTAAAGCTGCAGAATTCGTAGGTGGACAAGTTTCAGCTGCTCTTGCTGGCTTGACTGACGAACAAGTTTCTTCACTTGTTATCGCATACGAACCAATCTGGGCTATCGGTACTGGTAAATCAGCTAGCCAAGACGACGCACAAAAAATGTGTAAAGTTGTTCGTGACACAGTTGCAGCAGACTTCGGTCAAGCAGTAGCTGACAAAGTTCGCGTTCAATACGGTGGTTCAGTTAAACCTGAAAACGTTGCAGCATACATGGCTTGCCCAGACGTTGACGGTGCCCTTGTTGGTGGTGCTTCACTTGAACCAGAAAGCTTCCTTGCTCTTCTTGACTTCGTTAAATAATCAAGAAACGTTGAAGCATAATAGATGGCCTGTTTTTAGCAGGTCATTTTTTGTATCAAAAAAACCTTGGAAACCAATCTCCAAGGTTTTCTTTTATTGGCGTCCCAATAGTCTTTTTACTTGTTGGATGGCCTTGTATCTAAGCGGTCGAGGGTAATAGCGGAAAGTTCCCATCTTACGCGTGATATAGCCATTGTAGTTTTGTTTGAAGCGTAAAACACCATCTGAACCATCAAAATTTCCAGTGATACCAAGCAAATTATAATTGGTAATGCCGCGTTTGATGGCTTGCAACATAACGTATTCCTGAAGCAAGGCAGGTGCGTAGAATTTATTAAATTCTGGATAAGAGCCTGAGAATAGGTAGACAGCTTCTTGTTTGGTGTAAACAAAGAGGCTACCTGCCAAGGTTACGTGTTGTGTTCCGTATTTGGCAATAAATGCTTTGGCTTCTGCAATACGAACGTCAAAGGTGTCGGATTGGCTGGCTAATTCGCGCAGCTGATTTTGTTTCTTCTCAGAATGAGGATTTTTCTCCAAATCAGCTTTGAGTTTAGCTATTCTTTGCTTAAGTTTGCCTTGGTCATTTTCTAGATGATTTAGATAATCTTGAAAATTAAGGCTTGCTACCATAAATTCACAAGAATCCCCAAAACTGTCGTAAAAATCTTGATAATATTCAAGGGATTTGTCCATGTAATCTCGACGGTCTGAGGTGGCAGAAGTGATTTCTTTAAAAAGAGGCAATTCCTCTCGGTCAAGCTTTCTTAGCGTAATGCCAAAGGTCTTGGCTTTCTTAACCAATGGACGTCCTTTTTTGCTGAAGGATTTGAGCAGGGATTTGTCATCTAAGTCTGTCAAATCCTTGAGGTAATGCCAATCAGGTTCGCCACCAGGGTAGCCAGTCAAAAGCCCGTCATGCTGGTAACCAAGCGAGAGAAAATCCTCTAACAAGGCGGTTTGCTCTTGGTCAGTTGGCTTGCCATCGGTGTCGAATTGTTGGTAAGTGTCGTAGGGTTTCACCAATAATTCAAGGGCACCGTTTTCTTTGGCGTAGGTCTGCAATTCCTGATAAAAGGCTTTTAAATAGCGTTTATCGCGTGAAACGGGACCGGAATTGATTTCCATGTGCAAGCCCCCTGTCATTGGCAAGCTAAAAAGGATAGCAGCTACTTGCAATTGCCCTTGGTCTTTAAAGCCAAGATAGGCAACCTGATAACCACGTTTGCTGAGCAGCTCCGCCATTTCGCTAGATTGCATGAATGATTTGTAGGGAACGCTGTTACAAAAAGTCCTAAAAACGTCTTTTTCAATAATCTCAAGAGGCATTAATGGCCATTTCTCCTTTGTTTGCGAATGTTGTAAGCAAGGTTAGATAGCCCATAAAGAGCACGATTGACAGGAATGTTGAATTCGCCAATGAACTCTTCGATGGTTGGGTTGAAGTTTGTTTTAAATTTGGTTAAACCGTCGTCAAGTGTCCCTTCAACACCACCCATATTTGCCCAAATGATGCCATCAGCGTAGGCATCTTCAAAAGCTTTTGGATAGAGTGAATATTGTGGGTAGAATTTTTTGAATTCATCATTCATACCAGCGTAAAGCATTTCCATGACGTTGCCAAATGATACAGACAAGATACCTGCAATAATGAGTTCATCTGGGTATTTTTGAACGAATTCTTCAAATTCTGCAATGTATTTTGTGACAGAATTCTTTTGTTGGGTTAATTTGGTCAAACGTTTTTTCTGGTTTTCTTTTGTTTCTGCTAAATCTTTTTCAATTTGAGCAAGTTGTTCTTTGTATTCCGCTAGGCGTTTTGGTAAATTAACTTTGGCAAGGTGAAGGTAAGCATCATCACCGTAAGTTTCCATCATTTTGCGGAAATAATCTTCGTTACGAAGAGCAACCCCTTTACGATTTTCTGTAAGAGCAACGACGTCTGCAAAGGCTTTGACATCATCGATGCTTCCACGGCTAGTTATTACACCACGGTGAATCGCATCTTTCATCAAGCGTTTGGTGTGCTTAGGAAATGTTGCAGTCATGTCTTCTTGGGTATAGACATTGGCTTGGTAACGTGGTTGAATGCTTTCAGCAATCGTTGTTGTGCGTCCAGTCCATTCACAACCTGCAGCCTTCAAGTTTTCGATAGCCGTAAGGGTTTCTGCATTTTCTTCCACGTTTTCACCGATTTTGTATTGTTTGAGCAACAAAGCTGGGTCAATTTTGATGAAGAGGGCACGTTTGGTTTTTCCGAATTTTTTGAGTGAGTTGATGACAAAGGCAACTAATTCTTTGTCACTGTAATCCATAATGGGTCCGCGAGGAATGTAAAGCATGGTGAAGCCAAGTGGCAAGGATTTGATGAGAACAGATGCTGATGCCACTAATTGGCCATCTTTGTAGAAACCAAGACGTTCATTGTCCCAGTTGTCCTTGATTTTTGCCCAATTAGATGATTGCAACAGATTGGTTTGGTCACTTGCTTTGGCAAATTGGTCGTGTTCTTCAGCAGAAATGCCGATTTTATAGCTATACATTATTTTAAAACCCACTTTCTAAGGGCGTAAGCAACGCCGCTTTCTTCATTTGATTTGGTGATATATTTGGCAATTTGTTTGAGTTCTGGTGTGCCATTTTCCATGACAACAGGATTGCCGACTGCCTCCAACATGGCTCGGTCATTTTCAGCATCACCGATGGCCATTGTTTGGTCAAGGCTAAGTCCCATTTTTTCAGCAAGGTGTGTGATGGCATTGCCCTTGCTGGCTGTTTTGTTTAAGATTTCCAAATAAAATGGTGTTGATTTCACGATTGTGTATTTGTCGTAAAATTCTTGTGGGATTTTAGCAATAGCTGCATCAAGAATTTCAGGCTCATCGATAAACATCATTTTAATGATTTCCTTGTCGCCCATTTCTTCTGGTGTGCGGTAGTAAATAGGCATATTGACCAAGGTTGATTCGTGCACGGTGTATTTTCCAATGTTACGATTGGCAGTAAAAATCCCTTCTTTGGTAATGGCGTGCATGTGGACATTTAGCTTACGGCTGAGAAATTCAATATCAAGATAGTCATCATAGGTCATGACTTCTGTGATGATGTTCTCACCTGTGGCTGTGTCTTGCACCAAGCCACCATTAAAAGTAATGACATAATCGCCAGTGTCTTTTAAGTTTAAGTCGTCCAGTAAGATCTGAACACCAGCAATCGGACGTCCAGTAGTGATAACGACCTTAACCCCTTGTTTTTTAGCGTCTCGAACAGCTTCAAAAACCTCAGGTGTGATTTTGCGGTCATTGGTCAGAAGCGTGCCGTCAATATCAACGGCAACTAGTTTAATTGACATAGAGTATGGTATCCTTTCTAATTAGAAGAATCTACCTATATATCTTACTAAAAAGTGCCGTATTTGTCATGGAGATTCTAACAGATACGTCACTTTTTCAGTTTTTAACAATAAGGTTAGTCGTGGTAAGCAAAATGGTCGTTGGTAATGTAACTCATAAATTGCTCTTTGTCCTCAGTAAAGAGGTCATTTGCCTGCAACATTTCCTTTGGAAAATAGAAACGTCTATCACCGTAAGTTGTGCCTGACAAGGTCTTAACGATAGGTGATACGGTTGATAATTCGATGATAGAGCCATCTTTGCGAATCATGTTAATATCTGTTCGTGGTTCTTTTTTTTCAGGGCGGTAAATGTCATAAGGCAAATCAAAATTGGCATGAATACCCGTGTAATACTTAGGGTCAAAACCAACTGAATCAATCAACTTCACCAAGCAATCCAAATGCTTTTCAGCTGTCTCATCAAAGGTGATGGATTTGAAAATTTTACGGTTGACAAATCGACTGGCTAAATCCGCTAAAATATCATCGTCAGAAGCCATCCAAGCTTGAAAATAAGTGTTCATCACGCCATCGTCTAAAGCCAGATAATCCGACAAATCCGCTCGATTTTCCAGAAAAGGAATGAGATTTGGAGCGGTTTTCTTAAAGAAATGGCTGTCTTTTTGATAAAGGCGTTTGGCTCGTTTCAAGAGATTTTGTAGTAAGACTTCCATGCCACGGCTGGCAGGGTGAAAATAAACTTGCATATACATTTGAAAACGACTGACAATGTAGTCCTCAACGGCGTGCATGCCATTGTATTCAAAGACAATACCATTTTTGACAGGACGAATGACACGCAAAATGCGGGTTAAATCAAATTGCCCGTATTTTGTGCCACTGTAATAAGAATCCCTAAGCAAATAGTCCATGCGGTCGCAGTCAATTTGGCTAGAAATCAGTTGCACCACTTGTTTATTGGGATAGGTGTGGTTGATGACACTAGCCACTTTTTCTGGAAAATCAGGAGCCACTCGTCGCAAAATAGCGTTGATTTCAGTATCAGGACTGGTAATGATTTCCTGAGTGAAGGCTTCATGGTCAGTGCCAAACAATTTTTCAAATGTGTGGGAATAGGCCCCGTGCCCCACATCGTGCAAGAGCCCTGCCACCATGGTTAAAAGATTTTCATCAGTGTTCCAAATGTCGGGAAATTTTTCCTCAAAAATCTCAGTAACACGCCTAGCAATGTCATAAACGCCTAGACAATGCGAAAAGCGGCTGTGCTCGGCACCATGAAAGGTAAAGGCTGTCGTTGGGACTTGCTTGATGCGACGCAAACGTTGAAATTCTGCTGTGTTGATAAGATCATAAACCACGCGGTGATTGACCGTTATATAATTGTGAATAGGATCACGAAATACTTTTTCATTCATGCTCCCATTATACCAAAAAACGACTGGAACCCCCTAATCAAAGCATGTCAGACTTCTGTGCCCAAAGTTGTCATTCCAAGCGTTAAAAGGTATAATGAAAGAGACTTATCATGTAATAGAAAAGAGGGATTTGCCAGATTGATGGAGCTGTTGATTTGGCAGATGAGAGGATTATGCAATTACAGATTCGCAATAAAATCATCATGGATAACGAGGTGGAGTGGGTTGACGAAAGCTATCCTGTTACCGTAACCCCAAAAAATCAATACCTTTATTTGACTTATGTCAATGAAGAAGATGAGAAAGTTATCATCAAGTGCAATCAAGAGGAATTGGTCATGACGCGTTTTTCCACACCAAAATCCATCATGCGATTTCATGCTCAAAACCCTGCGGTTGTCTTGATTCCTACGCCGCTTGGTATCCAGCATTTTAAAACAGAAACCAGCCATTATGTTTTTGACCCCGACAAGAAAAGTGTTACCTTGCATTATTGTTTAAAAGCCCTTGAGGGAGAGTCTGCTTTGGCTGATTACGAGCTAGAATTGCGCTGGCAATAAGGCTTTGAAATAGGGAAAGCTGGTTGACAAATGCCTTGAAAATTGGTATTATGACCATGTATCAAGGGAGTAGCAGACGGGGATTCCCGTGGCCTAGTCGTCAATACGAAAGAAATTTCCGGCTATGTCTTAAACAGCGAGACTTGTTTTTTAAAACAGGTCTCTTTTCTATTTAGGAAAGAAGACCGAAGGAGGAAACTATTTTGTCTAAAGAACAAAGCAAAGATTTGTTTTATTTGAAGAGCGAGGACGAAACGCTTGACGCCTTGCACACCACCCGTGACGGTTTATCTGCGGCAGAAGCTAAAAAACGTTTAGATGAATATGGTCACAACGAACTTGAAGAAGCCCAGAAACGCTCATTGTTGGCTAAGTTTCTTGACCAATTCAAGGACTTGATGATTATTATCTTGCTTGTTGCAGCTGCCTTATCTGTTATCACTGAAGGAACAGAAGGGCTTACCGATGCTTTGATTATCCTAGCCGTTGTTGTGCTTAATGCGGCTTTTGGGGTTTATCAAGAAGGGCAAGCTGAAGCAGCCATTGAAGCTTTGAAAGATATGTCTAGCCAAGTGGCGCGTGTCAGCCGTGACGGACATGTCGTTGAAATTGATTCGAGAGAATTGGTTCCTGGTGATATTGTCATGTTGGAGGCCGGTGATGTGGTGCCTGCTGATATGCGTTTGTTAGAAGTCGCTTCCTTAAAAATTGAAGAAGCTGCCCTGACAGGGGAATCTGTTCCAGTTGAAAAGAGTTTGTCTATTAAAGTGGCTGATGATGCTGGTATTGGTGACCGTGTCAACATGGCTTACCAAAACTCTAACGTGACTTATGGTCGTGGTGTTGGGGTTGTTGTCAATACAGGTCATTACACCGAAGTTGGTAAAATTGCTGATATGCTTGCCAACGCAGACGAAACAGACACCCCATTGAAGCAAAACTTGAACCAATTGTCTAAGGTTCTTACTTACTTGGTTGTTGGTATTGCTATCGTGACCTTTATCGTCGGGGTATTTGTCCGTGGTGAAGAACCTGTTGAAGGCTTGATGACTTCTGTTGCCTTGGCGGTTGCTGCTATTCCAGAAGGGCTACCCGCTATTGTAACCATCGTCTTGTCAATGGGAACAACAACCCTTGCCAAACGCAATGCCATCGTTCGTAAATTGCCAGCCGTTGAAACCCTTGGTTCAACCGAAATTATCGCTTCAGATAAAACCGGAACATTGACCATGAACCAAATGACGGTTGAAAAAATCTACACTAGTGGCCAATTATTGGACGCTAAAGCAACGATTCCAGCTGATGATAAGACCTTGCGTATCATGAATTTTGCTAATGATACCAAGATTGACCCAGAAGGCAATCTCATTGGTGACCCAACCGAAACGGCCTTGGTTCAATTTGGTTTAGACCACGACTTTGATGTTCGTGATGTGCTTAAAAACGAACCTCGTGTGGCAGAATTGCCATTTGATTCTGACCGTAAGTTGATGTCAACGATTCACGAAGAAGCCGATGGACGCTACTTTGTGGCGGTTAAAGGGGCACCTGACCAACTCTTAAAACGTGTCACTCGCATTGAGGACAATGGCCAAGTTCGTGCTATTACAGATGACGAAAGAGCTACTATCTTATCACTCAATACAGACTTGGCTAAACAAGCCCTTCGTGTATTGATGATGGCTTACAAATACATTCCTGAAATTCCAAGTTTGGATTCCGAAAATGTGGAATCAGATTTGATTTTTGCAGGTCTTGTCGGTATGATTGACCCAGAACGTCCTGAAGCTGCCAAAGCTGTTAAGGTAGCCAAGGAAGCTGGTATCCGTCCTATCATGATTACCGGGGACCACCAAGATACTGCGGAAGCTATTGCTAAACGTCTAGGCATTATCGAAGATGACGGCCAAAACCATGTCTTTACTGGTGCTGAACTCAACGAATTGTCTGACGACGAATTCCAAAAAGTCTTTAAACAATATTCTGTTTATGCGCGTGTGTCACCAGAACACAAGGTGCGTATCGTTAAAGCTTGGCAAAATGAAGGTAAAGTTGTTGCCATGACTGGTGATGGTGTCAATGATGCGCCATCGTTGAAAACAGCTGATATTGGTATCGGTATGGGGATTACGGGTACAGAAGTGGCAAAAGGTGCTTCTGATATGGTCCTTGCCGATGATAACTTTGCGACAATCATTGTTGCTGTTGAAGAAGGACGTAAGGTCTTCTCAAACATTCAAAAATCCATTCAATACCTTCTTTCAGCCAATATGGCCGAAGTGTTTACCATCTTCTTTGCGACCTTGTTTGGTTGGGATGTGCTTCAACCCGTTCATTTGCTTTGGATTAACTTGGTAACCGATGCGCTACCAGCCATCGCCTTGGGTGTAGAACCTGCTGAACCTGGCGTTATGAAACACAAACCTCGTGGACGTCAATCCAACTTCTTTGACGGTGGGGTTATGGGAGCTATTATCTATCAAGGTATTTTCCAAACCTTGCTTGTCCTTGCCGTTTATGGTTGGGCAATCATGTTCCCAGAACACTCACAAGCTCACATGGTACACGAAGATGCCTTGACAATGGCCTTTGCGACACTTGGTCTTATCCAATTAGTCCATGCCTTCAACGTTAAGTCCGTTTACCAATCAATCTTTACTGTTGGTGCCTTTAGAAATAGAACCTTCAACTGGGCTATCCCAGTGGCCTTCTTGCTCTTGATGGTAACCATCGTTGTGCCAGGATTTAATCAATTGTTCCACGTTTCTCACTTGAGCGTGGGTCAATGGACTGCCGTTATCATTGGTAGTTTGATGATGCTTGTCTTGACCGAAATTGTCAAAGCTATTCAACGTGCACTTGGACAAGATGAAAAAGCCATTTAGAGATTTCTAAATAATAACAAAAGAATCAGATTGCTTAGCAGTCTGATTCTTTTGTTATGTGACTTTCAGTCCGTCACGCTCCGCAAGGTGCGTGACAAATAAACCACCCGCTATGCGGGTGGTTAGTGGTGTCGTCATGGTGGTGTGATGTTTTGTTATCTATTTGTCATTTTCTTGTTGTGATTGCCAAATGCCTTTTTGGTACTATTGTGTTAGCCTGCTGAATTAGCAGCTAAATAGTCAATAGGAAAACCCTTTCTGGCACCTATAATGGTAATTTTGCTTCCTTTGTGATAGAATAGGAAGAAGTAATGAATAAAGGAGTATGCTCATGGAAGTGGCTGAAATTCGCCAAAAAATAGTAGAAAACCAAGAGAAGTTGACTAGCTTCAGGAGGTCTCTTTGACTTAGACCGTCTGGAAGAAGATATCGCACTTCTTGAAAATAAAATGACGGAGCCTGATTTTTGGGATGACAATATTGCAGCCCAGAAAACCTCTCAAGAACTCAACGAACTCAAGCAAAAGTATGACACTTTTAATACCATGCAAGAGTTGTCTGATGAAACAGAGCTTTATTTGGAAATGTTGGATGAGGATAGTTCGGTTCAGTCTGATTTAGAAGAAAGTTTAGAAAAGCTTGATAAAATCATGACAGGCTATGAGATGACCTTGTTGTTATCAGAGCCTTATGACCGCAACAATGCGATTTTGGAAATTCACCCAGGTTCAGGTGGTACCGAGGCGCAGGATTGGGCAGATATGCTCTTTCGTATGTACACCCGTTATGGTAATGCCAAAGGCTTTAAAGTTGAAACGCTTGATTACCAAGCAGGGGATGAAGCGGGTATTAAGTCTGTTACTTTGTTTTTTGAAGGGCCAAATGCTTACGGACTGTTGAAGTCTGAAATGGGTGTACACCGTTTGGTGCGTATCTCTCCATTTGACTCAGCCAAACGTCGCCACACGTCATTTAGTTCAGTCGAAGTAATGCCAGAATTGGATGATACGATTGAAGTGGAAATTCGTGATGACGACATCAAAATGGATACTTTCCGTTCTGGTGGTGCTGGTGGACAAAACGTCAACAAGGTATCAACAGGGGTTCGTTTGACCCATATTCCAACAGGAATCGTGGTGTCGTCAACCGTTGACCGTACTCAATATGGTAACCGTGACCGTGCGATGAAGATGTTGCAGGCGAAACTCTATCAGCTCGAGCAAGAGAAAAAAGCACAAGAAGTTGATGCTTTGAAGGGTGATAAAAAAGAAATCACATGGGGAAGTCAAATCCGTTCTTATGTGTTTACCCCCTATACGATGGTTAAAGATCATCGCACAGGATATGAAGTGGCACAAGTTGATAAAGTGATGGATGGTGACATTGATGGTTTCATTGATGCCTATCTGAAATGGCGTATTGACTAGGAAAACAGTAAGTTTTTTAGGATGATTAAATCGTAAAGGAAAATATAAATGGCACTAATTGAAATGAATGGTGTGGACAAAAAGTATCGCCGATCAACCACTGCCTTGAGAGATATCAATGTAAAAGTCAACCAAGGTGAATTTGTATATATTGTTGGTCCTTCAGGTGCTGGTAAGTCCACTTTTATTAAGTTACTCTATCGTGAAGAAAAAGCGACAGCAGGGACAATCAAGGTCGGCAAATTTGATTTGAATAAATTAAGACGACGTGATATTCCTATGCTACGTCGTAGTATCGGGGTGGTTTTCCAAGACTACAAACTCCTTCCTAAAAAGACTGTGTTTGAAAATGTGGCTTATGCCATGCAAGTTATTGGAGAAAAGCCACGTGATATTAAAAAACGTGTTCCTGAAGTGTTAGACTTGGTTGGTCTAAAACACAAAATGCGTTCTTTCCCACACCAATTGTCAGGTGGTGAGCAACAACGTGTTGCTATCGCTCGTGCGATTGTTAACAATCCAAAAGTCTTGATCGCTGACGAACCGACTGGGAACTTGGATCCTGAAATTTCATGGGAAATCATGCAGTTGTTAGAACGTATCAATCTTCAAGGAACAACCATTTTAATGGCTACTCACAATAAGCAAATTGTTGATACCCTTCGCCATCGTGTTATCGCGATTGAGAATGGTCGCATTGTTCGTGATGAAGAGGAAGGAGAATACGGTTACGATGATTAGAAATTTTTTCCGTCATTTGTGGGAATCCATAAAAAGTTTAAAGCGTAATATTTGGATGACAATTGCTTCGGTTAGTACGGTTGCCATTACCTTGACACTTGTCGGTGTCTTTGCAGCAGTGCTATTAAATGTGGAGCGTTTGGCATCAGGTATTGAAAACAACATTCAAATCAATGTTTACCTTGATGTGGATTCGACAGATAACTCTGAAACTAAGACTAATGAAGCTGGCGAAACCGTCTCAAATGATGCTTACCACCAAGTCTATGACCAAATCAACAAGATTTCAGGTGTTAAGAAGGTTACTTATTCAAGTAAAGATGAACAGCTAGCTAAATTGCAAGAAACCTACGGGGACGATTGGAAACTCTTTGATGGCGATTCTAACCCTCTACAAGATGTTTATATCGTAGAAGCTAACTCACCATCTCATGTTAAAAAAGTAGCTGATAAAATCTCAAAAATCAGTGGTGTTGAATCCGTTGATTACGGTGGTTCAGATTCAGACCAATTGTTCAAAATTGCAAAATACATTCGAACATGGGGATTTGCTGGTATCGTCCTTCTTGTGCTTGTCGCAATCTTCCTTATTTCAAATACTATCCGTATGACCATTATGTCACGTCAACGCGATATTGAGATCATGCGTTTGGTAGGTGCAAAGAATTCTTACATCCGTGGACCATTCTTCTTTGAAGGAGCATGGGTTGGTCTTCTTGGAGCCATTTTGCCATCAGTGATTGTTTACTTTGCTTACCACTATGTTTACGGTGCTTTCAATCCACAATTTGAAATGCAAAGCCTATCATTATACTCAGCGGAAAACTTCCTTCCGTTAGTTATTGGTGGTATGTTCTTAATCGGTATTATCATTGGAGCACTTGGTTCAGTGATTTCAATGCGCCGCTATCTTAAAATTTAAAACAAGAAAACAACTTCTGCTTTTGCAGAAGTTGTTTTTGGTTTAGTTAAAGAAAGGGTTCATGTTTTTTTCATGGGCAATGGTGGTATCAGAGCCGTGCCCTGGATAAACCGCAAAATGATTTGGCAAGGTAAATAATTCTCGCTGAATGCTAGCTAGGAGTTCCTCACTATTTCCAGTTGGCAAGTCTGTTCGTCCGATAGTTTCTCTAAAAAGAGCATCACCACTCAAAACGACGTGGTCATCTGGGAAAATCAGCGATACACTACCATAAGAGTGTCCTGGCGTTGGGCGAACATAAAAATGAAAACCAGCGATGTGATAATCGTCTTCGTACTGGTAGTGATGTTCAGCAGGTTTTAAAATAACATCAGGCAAATCCGCATGGCGCTCCAAACCTGAAAAATTATCCTTTGGTGAATAGAGCCATGACGCTTCTTTTTCAGAAATATAAACAGGAGGATGTCCAAAATGCTCTCTCACCACATCCACGCTCATAATGTGATCATAATGAGCGTGGGTCAGTAAAATAGCCGCCACAGGGTTGTTCAGTGACGTGATTTTTTCAAGAATCATATCCACATCACTTCCAGGATCGACAACGATAATGGCTTGGTCATTGACCAACAAGTAAGTATTTTCACGCGCAACGCGATTAACTATTCTAAATATCTTCATAAAAAAAGTGTATCAAAATTTTGGTAAAAAGTCATACTAAAAGCCAGCTCGTTTACTGCTCATAAAGCCTCCACACAAATACAAGAAGAGTGGTGTGTGATATAATAGGATTGTTATGAAGTATGAACATTTCCTAAAATATGCTGTTGTGGACTTAGAGGCGACAGGAGCCCATGCCGCAGCAGAAATTATTCAAGTGGGTATCGTGATTATAGAAAATAATCAGATTACCAAGACTTATCAAACGGATGTCAATCCGCATGAACCCTTGTCAGAGCACATTATCCAGCTGACAGGTATTACCGATGATCAATTGGCCAAGGCCCCTGATTTTTCTCAGGTGGCGGGCGAAATTTACGACTTGATAGCAGATTGTGTCTTTGTGGCTCACAACGTCAAATTTGATGCCAATCTTTTGGCGGAACAGCTTTTTTGGCAAGGTTTTGAGTTGCGAACACCGCGCGTGGATACGGTCGAATTGGCTCAGGTTTTTTACCCAACTTTTGAAAAATACACCTTGGAGCATTTGGCTAAGGCCTTGGATTTGGATTTGACAGATGCTCACACAGCTATTTCAGATGCCTATGCGACAGCGCAGCTTTTTTTGCGCTTGCAGGCTAAAATCAATCAATTGCCAAAAGAAGTTTTGGAAAAGCTTTTGCCTTTTTCTGATAATCTGATCTTTGAAACGGGTATGCTCATTGAAGCGGGCTTTTCACAGGCCAAACCGTTTTCGCCAGCGACCTTTCAGATGGTGGGGGATTTGGTTTTACGCCGACCGCAGGCGATAACCGAGCCGCGTTGCCTGTCAGATGATTTTGCGGTTAATGTGGCTCTGCTTGGCCTAGACAATCGGGAGAAGCAGGCTCAGTTTGCTACTTTGGTCAAGGATGAATTTGCCTCATCAGCCGTTTCGTTTTTAGAAGCTCAAGCTGGGATCGGTAAAACCTACGGCTATCTCTTGCCTCTCTTGCATTTGGCACAAGATGAACAGGTGATTGTATCGGTTCCCACCAAAATCTTACAAGACCAAATTATGGCCAACGAAGCCAAACGCATTCAAGATGTTTTTCATATTTCTTGCCAATCCATCAAAGGGCCTAGCAATTACCTAAAACTAGATGCCTTTGTCGAGAGTTTGCATCATCAAGACGACAATCGCCTTATCAATCGCTACAAGATGCAGTTGCTGGTCTGGCTGACCGAAACAGAAACGGGTGATTTGGATGAAATCAAGCAAAAACAACGTTTTGCCGCTTATTTTGACTCCATCAAACACGATGGGGATTTGAGTGAGAAGAGTCTTTACAAAGAAGTCGATTTTTGGCAGGTAACCTATGAAAGGGCCAAGCACAGCAAGCTGTTGCTGGTCAATCACGCTTATTTCTTAGAACGAGTGCAAGACGACAAGGCTTTCGCGGCCAATAAGATTTTGGTTTTTGACGAGGCGCAAAAGCTGATGCTAAATGTTGAGCATTTCTCTCGTCGTCAGCTAAATGTCACTCAGTTAGTGACCTTATTAGAAAAACACCTGACAGCTAAATTGCCTGTGCTGGAAAAACGGTTGCTTGAAAACCTGTCCTTCCAGTTGAGCCATTTGGTGACACGTTTCTACCAAAATCAAGAAACATTTGTCACGACCGAGGCCATGGCAGCTATCGAGCAGACGGTCAAGGAACTTTTGGCGGTCAATCCTCAGTGGCGCCTCAATGGTTTAGAGGATTTGTGTTTGCTATTGTCCCATCATTTTACGGATTTTTGGATGGAGTCAATGCTTGAAAATGACAAGCGCCAAACCTACCTCAATGCCAGTAATGATGAGTTGTTGAATTTTCAAGAGTTTTTGCCTGAAACACGCAAAAACTATATGATTTCAGCAACCTTGCACATCAGTCCCCAAGTCAGTCTAGCGGATTTGCTGGGCTTTGACTCTTATCATTTTGTGAGTTTGGCTCATGAAAAAAGCAGTGGCCAGCGCGTGTGGATTGATGAAGAGATGCCAAATGTCACCCAAGTGTCTGAGGAAGCTTATGCCTTAGCTATTGCTGAGCGTCTTTGTCAGATTCAAAACTTAGGTGAGCAGGTCTTGGTTTTATTTAATGCCAGAGCGACGATGCTTGCAGTTTCAGATTACCTTGATGATAAGGGCGTTCCCCATTTGACACAGGATAAAAACGGTATGGCTTATAATGTCAAACGGCGTTTTGAACGCAAGGAAAGTGGGATGTTGTTAGGGACAGGCTCATTTTGGGAGGGGGTTGACTTTGTGCAATCCGATAAGATGATTGAAGTGATTACCCGCCTGCCTTTTGACAATCCTAAAGATATCTTTTTCCAAAAAGTCAGCAATCACTTGCTGGCACAAGCCAAATCACCATTTTACGATTATGCTTTGCCGCTGACGATTTTAAAACTCAAGCAAGCAATCGGTAGAACCATGAGGCGAGAAAACCAGCGCTCAGCTGTTTTGATTTTGGATAACCGCCTTTTAACCAAGTCTTATGGTAAATTGATGACCGATTCCTTAGCAGAAGAATTTCAGCTTTCTTCCCAAAAATTTGCAAAGTCATTAACAGAAATGAAGGATTTTTTGGTATAATAAAAAGGATAACTCAAAAGGGAGAAGTAAATGAAAAAATTAACACCAGTAAAACAATATTTACTTGGTTTTAGCATGGTTTTCTTAGTTCTCTTGATTTCTGCAGGGACGGTTTTATATCTCTCAATGAAACCAAAACTGGATGCAGAACGAACAGCTACCCAGGTCGCTATCAAAGCCGCTAAATTATCAAAAACTTCCTCTGTGGAACTCTATAATGGACCGAACACCTTTTATAGTGTTTATGGCACTACCGAATCAGGTGGTAAGCGCATTGTTTCAGTTGGTGAGGATAACCGAGAGGTTTATGTATATGCCGAAAGTGACGGGATTAGTCGCCAACAAGCCGAAGAAACAGCCGCAAGCAACGGTGCAACAGATATTTCCAAGGTGGTTTTTGGGATTTATGCCAAATCCCCTGTTTGGGAGGTGACGGCTACTAACGGTTACTATCTTGTGAATTTCAAAACAGGTGAGCTTATTAAAAAGGAGGGCGTATGACAAACTTATCAAAACGTGTGTTAAACATGGACGAAAGTGTGACTTTAGCAGCTAGTGCACGTGCCAAAGCCTTAAAAGCAGAAGGACGTGATATTTTATCACTAACCTTGGGGGAACCAGATTTTGAAACCCCTAAAAACATTCAAAAAGCAGCTATTCATTCCATCAAAAATGGGAAAGCCAGCTTTTATACCGTAGCTTCAGGACTTCCTGAGTTGAAAGACGCTATCGGTCAATACATGAAAAATTATTACGGCTACTTTGTTTCTCGTAATCAAGTCGTTGTGGGAACAGGTGCCAAATACATCCTATACACCTTTTTCACAACGGTTCTTGATCCAGGTGACGAAGTGATTATTCCATCACCATGTTGGGTATCTTATGTGGACCAAGTGAAAATGGTTGGTGGGGTACCTGTGACAGTGGCTACGACACAAAAAAATCATTTTAAAGTCACAGTAGAGCAATTAGAAGCTGCTCGCACAGATAAAACCAAAGTGATTTTGCTCAATTCCCCTTCTAACCCAACAGGTATGATTTATACCCGTGATGAGCTAGAAGCAATTGGTAACTGGGCAGTAGCAAATGGCATTTTAATTCTAGCTGACGACATTTATGGTCGTTTGGTTTACAATGGCAATGTCTTTACCCCTATTTCAAGCATTTCTGAGGCAATCAGAGAACACACCATTGTTGTTAATGGCTTGTCTAAAACCTATGCTATGACAGGTTGGCGTGTGGGATTTGCGGTTGGTAATGAAGACATTATCTCTGGTATGGCAAAAGTCATCAGCCAAACCACTTCAAATTTGACCACCGTTTCACAATATGCAGCTATTGAAGCCTTGACAGGCCCACAAGATTCCATTGAAAGCATGCGTCGTGACTTTGAGGACCGTCTAAATACCATTTACCCACTCTTGTGTGAAGTTCCTGGTTTTGACGTGATTAAACCACAAGGTGCCTTCTATCTTTTCCCAAATGTGAAAAGAGCTATGGAATTGAAGGGTTACACAGACGTTACTGACTTTACCAATGACATTCTTGAAGAAGTTGGGGTGGCTTTGGTAACAGGTGCTGGTTTTGGAGCTCCTGAAAATGTTCGCTTGAGTTATGCGACCGATTTGGTAACTTTAAAAGAAGCTGTGAATCGATTGAAATTGTTTATGAAATTGGATTCCAAATTATAATAAAGCATAGTGTTTTGCTCAGATGATGAGAGGAAACATTGGAAAGAGGAAATATGTCTACAGATTACGTATCAATTATTGATGTTAAAGACCATGTTGGCGAAGAAGTGACTATCGGTGCATGGGTTGCTAACAAATCAGGAAAAGGAAAAATTGCTTTCTTACAACTTCGTGACGGAACTGCATTTTTCCAAGCCGTGGCCTTCAAACCAAACTTTATCGAAAAATTTGGTGAAGAAGAAGGAACTGAAAAATTCAATACCATCAAACACCTTAGCCAAGAAACGTCTATCCTTATCACAGGGATTGTCAAAGAAGATTCACGTTCAAAATTTGGTTATGAATTGGACGTCACAGATGTCAAAATCGTAGGGCACTCAGAAGATTACCCTATTACACCAAAAGAACACGGAACGGATTTCCTTATGGACCACCGTCATTTGTGGTTGCGTTCTCGTAAACAAATGGCTATCATGCAAATTCGTAACGCTATCATTTATGCTACTTATGACTTCTTTGACAAAAATGGTTTCATCAAGTTTGATAGCCCAATCTTGTCAGGAAATGCAGCAGAAGATTCAACAGAGTTGTTTGAAACAGACTACTTTGGAACACCTGCTTACTTGAGCCAATCAGGTCAATTGTACCTTGAAGCTGGGGCTATGGCACTTGGTCGTGTCTTTGACTTTGGTCCTGTTTTCCGTGCTGAAAAATCAAAAACCCGCCGTCACTTGACAGAGTTTTGGATGATGGATGCTGAGTATTCATTCTTGACACATGAAGAATCACTTGATTTGCAAGAAGCTTACGTTAAAGCCCTTATCCAAGGTGTGCTTGACCGTGCACCACAAGCCCTTGAAATCTTGGAACGTGATGTTGATTTGCTTAAAAAATACATTGCAGAGCCATTCAAGCGCGTGTCTTATGATGATGCCATTAGCCTTCTTCAAGAACATGAAAATGACGAAGATGCTGATTACGAACACCTTGAACACGGTGATGACTTTGGTTCACCACATGAAACATGGATTTCAAACTACTTTGGTATGCCAACCTTTGTGATCAATTACCCAGCAAGTTTCAAAGCTTTCTACATGAAACCCGTTCCTGGTAACCCAGACCGCGTTCTTTGTGCGGACTTGCTTGCTCCAGAAGGTTACGGTGAAATCATCGGAGGTTCTGTCCGTGAAGACGATTACGATGCTCTTGTAGCTAAAATGGATGCTCTTGAAATGGACAAATCAGAATACGAATTTTACCTTGACCTTCGTAAATACGGTTCAGTGCCACACGCTGGATTTGGTATTGGTATCGAACGTATGGTGACTTTCGTTGCTGGTACTAAACACATTCGTGAAGCCATTCCATTCCCACGTATGCTTCATCGTTTGAAACCATAAGGTGATTAACATTAGAATAACAGAAAAGAGCCATTTGGCTCTTTTTTTCTTAGCAAAAAGTTAGTTATAAGATATTTTAATATTCAGAATATTTTGTTATAATAATCCTACTGAATGAAGAAAAGGAGTTCATTATGGCAAAAACCATTCATACAGATAAAGCCCCAGCAGCAATTGGTGCTTACGTGCAAGGCAAGGTCGTTGGTCAGTTCCTTTTTGCATCAGGTCAAGTGCCTTTATCGCCTGAAACTGGGGAAATCATTGGAACGACTATCCAAGAACAAACCCAGCAAGTTTTAAAAAATATCGGTGCCATTTTAGCCGAAGCGGGAACAGACTTTGACCATGTGGTCAAAACGACTTGTTTCCTAAGTGATATCAATGATTTTGTCCCATTTAACGAAGTTTATGCCACAGCCTTTAAAACGGATTTTCCAGCTCGTTCAGCGGTTGAAGTGGCGCGTTTGCCAAAAGACGTTAAGGTAGAAATTGAAGTGATTGCCTACCTTGATTAAAGATAAGAAAATCTCCTACGAGTTCTTTCTCATAGGAGATTATTTGTTAAGAATGATTTGTGAGTGAAGCTTTTTGCATTTTCTTGGCTGTTGTCATCATCAAGCGGATACGGTTTAGTTGGTTCACTTCTGATGAACCTGGGTCGTAATCAATTGGTGCGATGTTGGCCCCTTTGTATTGGCGGCGCAATTCTTTGACCATTCCTTTACCAACGATGTGGTTTGGTAGGCAGCCAAAAGGTTGTAAGCAGACGATGTTTTTAACGCCATTATTGAGCAATTCAATCATTTCACCCGTCAAGAACCAGCCTTCCCCCGTGTGATTGCCGATAGAAATCACTTTTGAAGCTCCCTTGGCAATGTCATAGATGGATTCAATGCCTTCAAAACGTTGGGATTTTTCAAGGGCTTTATTCATTGGTTTTTCGAGAAGATTGATGGCATCAATGCCGAGTTTGGCAAATCGTTTGGCTTTTTGGCTCATGTTAAGCTCATCAGCCTTCCAAATTTGATTGAACAGTGAATAATTCATAAAGCCAATCAAGTCTGGCACGACCGCCTCGCCCCCTTCTTGTTCAATGATAGCAACGATGTCATTGTTGGCTGTTGGAGCGTATTTGACTAAAATTTCTCCGACAACGCCGACACGTGGTTTTTGACCAAAATCAACGGTTTCAAGGGTGTCAAATTCCTTGATAATGCGTTTCATATTGCGGTTAAATTCAAAGTAAGAACCTGTTTTGATGTTGTGGCGAGCAACTTCAAGCCATTTATCATAGAGGGCATTGGCAGAGCCTGGTACGGCTTCGTAAGGACGCACGCGGTAAAGCACACGCTCAAACAAGTCTCCATACAAAACGCTGATGAGTAGGCGTTTGACAAAGGAATAAGTCAAGTTCCAGCCTGGTGTTTCTTCAGTTCCTTGATTGCCCATGGAAATAGACACCACGGGAACTTGTGCAAATCCTGCGTCTTTTAAGGCTTTACGCAAGAGCGGAATGTAGTTTGTTGCCCGACAACCTCCTCCCGTTTGGGTCATCATGACGCTGGTGTGCTCCAGGTCATATTCGCCACTTTGCAAGGCTTCAATCAACTGACCGATAGAAATGATAGCAGGGTAACAAGCATCGTTATGAACGAATTTGAGGCCGACGTCAACCGCTTTTCTGTCCATGGCTGGCAATACCGCGACCTTGTAGCCAGCTTGTTTAAAGGCTTCTTCGATGAGCCCATTTTGGTGAATAGGTGATAGCATAGGCATCAAAAGCGTGTGCGTCTTTTTCATGTCCTTGGTAAAGACAGGTTCTTGGGGTTCGGTTTCTTCGGCTTGGCTGTCAAATTGCGGTGCTTGGTTGAAGATGTGTTTTAATTGAGCTTTTTGGGCTTTTTTATCTCGTTCTTCAACGGCAGCTTTAAGCGAACGCAAGCGAATACGGATAGCCCCGAGGTTACTTCCTTCGTCGATTTTTAGGACGGTGTAGAGCTTGTTGTGTCCACGCATGATTTCTTCCACTTGGTCAGTAGTCACGGCATCCAGCCCGCAACCAAAACTGTTGAGCTGCACCAGTTCTAGATTTGGATTTTTTGAAACGACTTTAGCAGCAGCATAGAGGCGAGAATGGTAAACCCATTGGTTAACCACGCGCAGTCCTGACACTTCTTCTAAACCAGCCACCATGTCCTCTGTCAAGACATGAAAACCTTCTTGCGTGATAATATTGGCAATACCGTGATTGATTTCAGCGTCAAGGTGGTAAGGGCGACCAGACAAGACAATGGCTTTTTCGCCCTTGGTAGCAAGAGTGGAAAGCAGTTCGTCAGCTTTATCTTGCAAATCTTGTTTGAAATCGGCTAAGGCTTGGTAGCCATGTTCGACGGCTCTTCGAATGTCCTCAAGCGTGATGTCATCGTAAACACGAAAAGCCTTGCTAAGGGATAGCACAACGGATTCGTGGTCTGCTAAATTGACAAAGGGATGGAAATAAGCCACTTCCCCATTGCGAATAGGGTCCATGTTTTTCTCGATAACTTCAGGATAGCTTTGAACAATAGGACAGTTGTAGTGGTTCGGTGCCTTGCTATTTTCAATTTGCTCGTAAATGACACTTGGGTAGAAAATCGCATCCACTTTGCGGTCAATCAAGCTTTGAATGTGGCCGTGTACCATCTTGGCAGGGTAACAAACCGTATCACTTGGAATGGTTTCAATCCCTTTTTCAAACAAGGTTTTGTCTGATTTTGGGGACAATTGCACACGAAAACCAAGGTCGGTTAAAATGGTGTGCCAAAGGGGATAGTTTTCATACATATTGAGCACACGAGGAATGCCGATAATGCCATGGACAGCGTCACGTTTTGAGAGAGCTTTAAATTTAAAAAGTTTTTTATATTTGTAATCAACGAGGTTTTCTTTTTGGTTGCTGCGGTCAAATGTGATTTTGGTGACTTTTTCTGCTCCGCGTTCGCAACGGTTACCTGTGACAAATTTGGAACCGTCATTGAAAATGGTCACGGTCAAAGCACAGTTGTTTTCACACAAGCCGCAACGGGTGAATTCTTTTTGGGTGGTAAAGTTATCCAGTTCCTCTAGCCCCATCAAACGTGAGGTTTGGGGTTGGTGTTCCAGTAATGTTTCCGTCATGTGTTCTCTCCTTTACTGTACCGTACTAAAAGCGGGTGTCTCGGTGGTTTCATCTTCGTATTTTTCCTGAGCAATGATGGCACAGCCGTAAGCTCCCATTAGACCAGCAATGCTTGGGCGAACCACTTCGCGTTCGCTGACCAATTCAAAGGCACGAAGTACCGCTTCATTGTAGAAGGTTCCTCCCTGAACCACGATTTTTTCCCCTAAATCTTCAGGGCGTTTGAGTTTGATAACCTTGTACAAGGCATTTTTGATGACTGAATAAGACAATCCTGCTGAAATATCTGCCACGGTTGCCCCTTCTTTTTGCACTTGTTTGACTTTTGAATTCATGAAAACCGTGCATTTTGAGCCTAGGTCCACGGGGTGTTGTGCCAATAAAGCAACCTGAGCGAAATCTTTGACGTCGTATTTGAGGGATTTGGCAAAGGTTTCAATAAAGGAACCACAACCTGAAGAGCAAGCTTCATTTAGCTGAATGCTTGAAAGAGCCCCGTCTTGAACGCTCATGGCTTTCATGTCTTGCCCACCAATATCCAAAATAAAATCAACGCCAGGGTTAAAGTAATTGGCAGCCTTGAAATGAGCCACGGTTTCCACTTCACCATAATCCACGTGCAGCGCTGCTTGAATGAGTTTTTCGCCGTAACCTGTCACGCAAGAGCGCGCGATATAGGCTTCCTGTGGCAATTGGTGGTAAACTTCTTTCAAAATGGCAATGACATTTTCCAGAGGTTGTCCTTGGTTATTGCCGTAATGTTGGAACAAAATAGCGCCGTCAGGGTCAGTCAACACCACTTTTGAAGTGGTCGAACCTGCGTCAATGCCCAGAAAAACAGGCCCAGAAGCTTGGGCAATGTCTTTGTAGGTCACGCTGGCTTGGTTGTGACGTGCTCGCCAAGCGTCCAATTCGGCTTGGTCTTTAAAGAGCACATCCAAGGTATTTTTAGGGACCAAGGCTTGTGAACTGTTGGTCTTGAGGTTGTTAATGATTTCTGACAAGGCTAATTGAGCTTGTTCTTCGTCTAAGGCAGCTCCCATTGCCACAAATAGTTGTGGGTGTTCAGGGAAAATCACATTTTCTGGCTTAATATCAAGCGTTTCGATGAAACGTTGACGCAATTCGCTCATAAAGAACAAAGGTCCACCAAGAAAGGCAACATTCCCTGTGATTTTACGTCCTGATGCTAATCCAGCGATGGTTTGATTGACCACGGCTTGGAAAATAGAGGCTGCAATGTCCTCTTTGCGTGCGCCCTCGTTAATCAAAGGTTGAACGTCAGTTTTAGCAAAAACCCCGCAACGACTGGCAATAGGGTAAATGGTTTCGTACCCCTTGGCCAGTTCATTAACCCCATTGGCATCTGTTTTCAAGAGTTCTGCCATTTGGTCAATAAAGGCACCTGTTCCACCAGCACACGTACCGTTCATGCGTTGTTCAAGAGCGTCCCCAAAGAAGGTCATTTTGGCATCTTCACCGCCTAGCTCAATGACCACATCCGTTTCAGGAATAAAATGCTCAACGGTTGTTGTGGCCGCTATAACTTCTTGTACAAATGGAATTTTGGCCACATCTGCCAATCCCATGCCCCCAGAACCTGTGATGGCAATACTGACCGTTTGGTCGCCAATTTCTGAAATGGCATCGTTTAAGACCTTAATGGTTGCTGTTTTGACATCTGAAAAATGCCGTTCATAACGTGAAAAGACGAGCTTTTCATGATCATCGAAAATCACAACTTTAACCGTTGTCGATCCGACATCTATACCTGCTTTATACATATTCCAGTATCCTCGATTAGTGATTTAGACTTTGTTTTGCCTTTTTCTTTTACATAGGATAAGAAAAACAGATAGGCTTAACAACATTCTGTTGTTTATTCAACAAAGTGTCTGCTATAATACTATTATAAAATAGTCCTAATAAAATACAATCGTTAATTTTGATGGTTATGTTGTTTAAACAACACAAGGTGCTAAAACTGTTGATTATCTTGGAGGAAGACGGATGAAATTTACAGATATTCGCTATTTAAGAACCGAGAAGTTGATTTTTGATGCCTTTGCAAAACTTTTGAGTGAGAAATCTTATGAAAAGATTACGATTCAAGACATTGCGGATGAGGCTATGATTAACCGCGCCACTTTTTATGCCCACTATGCTGACAAAGACGAGCTTCGTGATGGGATTCAACAACAAATTGTGGACCAAATGTCAGATATGATTGAGGCAGCACAAATCGCCAAAGGTGACACAGTCAAGCTCAAACGTGCCGAAAAACTCTTGGCAGACTTTTACCGAGGACTTGAAAAAAATCCATCGATTGCTAAAATTGTCTTGCGTATTATTTCCCAAGAAGTCATGCAAGAACAATTTGGAAGCTTGATGCATGACAAGTACGACCATTTACTGGCCAAGCTAAATGTGACGGAATCAGGCAAGCAAGTTCCAACAGAGTTTGTGGTGGCTTATTTGACCAGTATTTTCACAGGGACTTTGCTGTGGTGGATTAAGTCAGATTTTGCCATGCCAGCAAAGGAATTGTCACGTTTGGTTTTGACCCTGATTAGCAATGGTCATTTGACGGTAATGGGGGTTATCATTGACCGTGACGATTGTGACTAAGAGCTTGTGAGAGCAACAAAGAAAGAGGGTAATTATGAAAAATGACAATAGGGTTCGTGATGCTATTGACCATCGCTTATACCCAGTAGCAGAAGGTAGCTTTTTATCTGAAATGGACACGCGTTTGCACCACCTTCTCAGACAAAGTCATCCTGATCTGCAAGACGGTGATTTTATCAGTTATAAACAGCTGACGCCTTATCGAATGCAGCTTTTAGAGGAAATTATCGACCAAGCCAACTGTAAAAATGAGTTCATTCGTGAGGCGGTTCACGGGGTGGCAAATGATGAAAATTACGCTGCCTTGGATATCCAAGACCAATTGGATAAGAAAATTACTTTTGGGCAAAAAATCGCGGACGACGTGGCTCGGTTTGGGGGTTCTTGGACCTTTATCATTTCCTTTATCGTCTTTATGGCAGTTTGGATGCTAATCAATATCATTCAACCGTTTGGGATTGCTTTTGACAAATACCCATTTATCTTGCTTAATCTCGCCCTATCAACTATCGCAGCCATTCAAGCCCCTTTGATTATGATGAGCCAAAACCGTGCCTCAGATTATGACCGCTTGCAAGCCAAAAACGACTACAATGTCAACAAGGTGTCTGAAGAAGAAATCCGATTTTTGCACAAAAAATTGGACCACTTGGTGCAACAAGACCAGTCAGATTTACTGGAAATTCAAAAATTGCAAACCGAAATGCTGGCCTCAGTCACCAATCAGGTAGTGGATTTGAAAGAGCAAAACCAAATCTTGCGAGAAGAAATCGCTAAATTACAAAAAGCAACCGAGAAGAAGTAGGAACATTTAGCGTGCAGACTGGCTTAAATTTGTTATAATAAAAGCAACAGAATCAGGGGAGAAGGACTATGTCTGATAAAACTATTCATTTAGTCATTGTAACTGGGATGAGTGGCGCTGGAAAAACAGTTGCCATTCAATCCTTTGAAGATTTAGGGTATTTTACGATTGATAATATGCCCCCTGCCTTAGTGCCTAAGTTTATTGAATTGGTGGAACAATCAAGCGACAATAACCGCGTGGCACTTGTGGTGGATATGCGTAGCAGGCTCTTTTTTAACGAAATCAATTCTGTCTTAGACCAAATTGATGCCAGTCCCAATATTGACGTAAAAATCTTGTTCTTAGATGCCACAGATGGTGAATTGGTATCACGTTACAAGGAAACGCGTCGTAGCCACCCACTAGCAGCGGATGGCCGCATTTTGGACGGGATTAAATTGGAGCGTGAGTTGCTAGCACCTCTAAAAAATCTGAGCCAAAATGTGGTCAATACCACAGATTTGACCCCACGCCAGTTGCGCAAAACCATTTCTGAGCAATTTTCAAGTGAGCAAAACCAAGCTTCTTTCCATATTGAAGTGATGAGCTTTGGTTTCAAATACAGCCTGCCTTTGGATGCGGATTTGGTTTTTGACGTACGTTTCTTGCCAAATCCCTACTACAAACCAGAATTGCGTAACTTAACCGGATTGGACAAGGATGTCTATGATTACGTTATGGACCACGAGGAATCCGAAGCCTTTTACCAACATTTGATTGGCCTTTTAAAACCAATCCTACCAGGCTACCAAAAAGAAGGCAAATCAGTCTTAACCATTGCGATTGGTTGTACAGGAGGTCAACACCGTAGCGTTGCCTTTGCCCATCGCCTAGCAGAAGACTTGAAAACAGACTGGGTGGTCAATGAAACCCACCGTGATAAAAATCGTCGTAAGGAGACTGTTAATCGTTCATGAGAAAACCGAAGGTTACTGTTATTGGAGGCGGAACGGGGATACCTATCATTTTAAATAGTTTAAGGCACGAAGAGGTGGATATCACTGCTATTGTAACGGTTGCAGACGACGGTGGCAGTTCAGGAAAATTGCGTTCGGTGATGCAATTGACCCCACCAGGTGACTTGCGCAATGTGCTAGTTGCCATGAGTGATATGCCTAAATTTTACGAAAAAGTCTTTCAGTACCGGTTTGCAGATAGCGACGGTGCTTTGGCAGGACACCCTTTGGGCAATCTGATTATTTCAGGAATTGCTGAAATGCAAGGCTCAACCTACAATGCCATGCAATTGTTAACCAAGTTCTTTCACGTTACAGGCAAGATTTACCCTGCAAGTGAGAACCCTTTGACCCTGCATGCGGTTTTCAAAGACGGTCATGAGGTGACTGGGGAGAGCTACATTGCTGACTACAAGGGCATGATTGACCATGTTTATGTGACCAATACCTACAACAACGAAGAGCCAACTGCCAGCCGTAAAGTAGTCGAAACCATTTTAAACAGTGATATGATTGTGCTGGGGCCAGGTTCTCTCTTTACTTCGATTTTGCCTAACTTGGTTATCCCAGAAATCAAGCAAGCTCTGCTGGATACGTCTGCTGAGGTGGCTTATGTGTGTAATATCATGACACAATACGGCGAAACCGAGCATTTTACCGATGCCAACCACGTGGAAGTCTTGAACCGTCACTTAGGACAAGATGCCATTGACACCGTTTTGGTGAATATCCAAGAAGTGCCGCAGGATTACATGAATTCCAACCAATTTGACGAGTATCTGGTTCAGGTGGAGCATGATTTTAAAGGACTACGCCAGCAAGTGAAACGTGTGATTTCATCGGATTTTCTTCGTTTGGAAAATGGCGGTGCTTTTCACAATGGGGACTATGTGGTGCGAGAATTGATGAACCTATTGAGGTCAAAAGAAAGATGAGTTTTACAGTAAAAGTCAAAGAAGAATTGATTAACCAATCGCGGTTTGACAAGAGCGAATTATCAGCCATCATCAAAATGTCAGGGAGTTTGGGGTTAAATGGCAACCGTTTGACTCTGTCTATCACTACTGAAAATGCCAAAATTGCTCGCCACATCTATGCTTTGATAGAAACCCTCTACAAGGTTCAGCCAGAAATTCGTTACCACCAAAAGACTAACTTACGCAAAAATCGTGTTTACCATGTCTTTGTCGCGACGGACGTCAAAGACATTTTAAATGATTTGCAGTTGGCAGATTCCTTTTTTGGTATCGAAACAGGTATTAATCCCTTGATTTTAGAAGATGATGACAAGGGACGGGCTTATTTACGAGGGGCCTTTTTGGCGACAGGAACCATTCGGGACCCAGAATCAGGCAAGTACCAGTTGGAAATTTTTTCCGTTTACCAAGACCACGCGGAAGACTTAGCTAATCTCATGCGAAAATTCATCTTGGATGCCAAGGTCATCGAGCACAAGAGTGGTGCAGTGACGTATCTGCAAAAGGCTGAAGATATCATGGATTTTCTCTTGATTATCGGTGCGGTAGATTCCAAGGATGTGTTTGAAGAAGTGAAAATCATGCGTGAAACTCGCAACGATGTTAACCGTGCCAACAACGCTGAAACGGCCAATATTGCCAAAACCGTGATGGCCAGCATGAAAACTATTAACAATATCATCACCATCATGGATACCGTTGGTCTGGATACCTTGCCAATTGAATTGCAACAAGTGGCTAAAATCAGAGTGGCTCACCCTGATTATTCGCTGCAGCAAATTGCTGACACCTTGGGCAACGGATTAACCAAGAGCGGCGTCAATCACCGTTTGCGTAAAATCAATAAATTAGCAGAAAGTTTATCATAATTAGGAGGAAGATGACTTATGTCATGTACAACGATTTTAGTAGGAAAAGACGCTTCTTATGATGGCTCAACCATCATTGCGCGAACTGAAGACTCACAAAGTGGCGAATTTACCCCAAAACAATTTATCGTGGTGAAACCTGAGGACCAACCTCGCCACTACAAATCAGTTTTGTCATCATTTGAGATTGATTTGCCTGACAATCCCATGCGTTATACTTCTGTGCCAGATGCCTTGCGCAAGGACGGGATTTGGGGAGAAGCAGGTATCAACGAAGCCAATGTTGCCATGAGCGAAACTGAAACCATCACGACCAATGCGCGTGTTTTAGGAGCTGATCCGCTCGTTGCATCAGGAATTGGTGAAGAAGATATGCTGACTTTGGTATTACCTTATGTTCGCACAGCGCGTGAAGGGGTAAAACGCCTTGGTGAAATTCTTGAAACCTATGGAACTTACGAGTCAAACGGCGTGGCCTTTTCAGATGTCGATGAAATCTGGTGGCTAGAAACCGTTGGAGGACACCACTGGATTGCCCGTCGTGTGCCAGATGATTGTTACGTGACCAATCCTAACCAACTAGGTATTGACCATTTTGAATTTAACAATCCAGACGAATATATGTATTCAACTGGTTTGCGTGATTTTATTGAGGATAACAACCTTGATTTGACTTATTCAAATGAGCATTTCAACCCACGTTATGCCTTTGGTAGCCAACGTGACAAAGACCGTCACTACAACACTCCACGCGCTTGGGCTATGCAACGTTTCTTAAACCCTGAAATCAAACAAGACCCTCGCAGTTTCTTCATTCCTTGGGCACAAAAACCTTATCGCAAAATCACTATCGAAGACGTCAAATACGTGCTTAGCAACCATTATCAAGATACGGAATTTGACCCTTACGGACCAGAAGGCAATAAGGTAACCCAACGTGCCTTCCGTACCATTGGTATCAATCGTACCAGTCAAACCGCTATTCTTCAATTGCGCCCTGACAAACCACATGACACCACTGGTATTCAGTGGCTGGCCTATGGCTCAATGCCATTTGGTACAATGGTGCCGTTCTTTACTCAAATTTCAACAACACCAGCCTACTTTTCCAATACAGGTGCCAACGTGTCAACGGATTCCTTCTACTGGGCAAACCGTTTGATTGCTGCCATTGCTGACCCGCATTTCCACCAACACGAAGGGGATATCGAAGCCTACGTTGAAAGCACAATGGCGGCTGGTCATGCTCGCATTGGTCGTGTCGATGCTGCTTTGGCTAGAGGCGAAAAAGTAGATTTTGACGCTGAAAACCAAGCCATGAGTGATGACGTACAGCAACAAACCCAAGACTTGTTGAATAAGGTTCTTTTTGATGCAAGTAACTTGATGACCAATCATTTTTCAGTTAGTGACTAATATTAAACTAGTAAATCCTTTGGGAGCCAGTCTCCCAAAGGATTTTTTGCTATTTTGAAAAGAAAACCTTGCAAAAACGGGAGAATATGGTATACTTAACCAGTAAAATATTAACCAGTTAATAAAAGGAGTGTTATGAAAAGACTGTTTGTAACGATTGTCGCAGGTGTTGCCTTGCTTTTACTTTGCTTGACAGGAGCCAACAAGCCTGTCGCTGCAGATGATAAAATCAGCGTGGTAACCACTTTCTACCCAGTGTATGAATTTACCAAGGCGGTCACAGGTGACACAGCTGATGTTACTATGTTGGTAAAAGCAGGAACGGAACCCCATGATTTTGAGCCATCAACCAAAAATATTGCCACTATTTCAGATGCTGATGTTTTTGTTTATCTAGATGACAATATGGAAACCTGGGTGGATAGCGTGGTATCTTCTGTCAAAGCCCCACAATTGACCGTAGTGAAAGCAACAGGTGATATGTTGCTCTTGGCTGGCACGACTGAGGAGGAAGAAGAAGGGGAAAGCCACGAAGGGCACTCTCATGCCTACGATCCCCATGTCTGGTTGTCGCCCAAGCGTGCAATGATGTTGGTGGAAAATATCCGAGATGCCTTTATCGCCAAATACCCTGATAAAGCTGAAGTTTTTACCAATAATGCAGCAGCCTACCTAACAGAACTAAGTGACCTTGACGCTTTGTACACGGATAAATTGTCCCAAGCCAAGCAAAAAAGCTTCGTCACTCAGCACGCAGCCTTTGGCTACTTGGCTTTAGATTATGGTTTGACGCAAATTCCGATTACAGGTATTTCAGCAGATAGCGAACCGTCAGCCAAACGTTTGGTTAATCTGGCTAAATATGTCCAAAAATACGATATCCGCTATATTTATTTTGAAAAAAATGCCTCAAGTAAGGTAGCAGAAACCTTGGCGGATGAAACAGGTGTTAAGACCGCTGTCCTCAATCCCATTGAAAGTTTGACCAGCAAAGAGATGAAATCAGGCGAGAATTACATTAGTGAGATGAAAGCCAATCTCAAGGCTCTGGAATTGACGACAGATGTTGCTGGTAAGACCATTAAAGCAGAAGAGGACACCGGCAAAACCGTAGAAAACGGCTATTTTAAAGACAAAGATATCACCGACCGTTCTTTGAAAGATTGGTCAGGAAAATGGCAGTCGGTTTACCCTTATCTCGTTAACGGTGATCTCGACCAAGTCTGGGAATACAAGGCTCAGTTGTCAAAAGGGGAAAAAACAGCTGAGGAATACAAAGACTATTACACCACAGGCTATCAGACCGACGTTGACCACATCAATATTAATGGCAAAAAGAATACCATCACCTTTATCAAAGGCGACCAAAAGTATCAATTTACTTATAAATACAGTGGCTATAAGGTCTTGACCTATGAAAAAGGCAATCGTGGCGTGCGTTACCTATTTGAAACCGACGATCCAAATGCTGGTGAATTCAAATACGTGCAATTTAGCGACCACAATATCTCTGAAACAGATTCGACCCATTTCCACATTTTCTGGGGTGGTAAAAGCCAAAAAGCCCTCTTGAAAGAGATGTCGCATTGGCCTACCTATTACCCTGATGATTTGACTGGAAAAGAAATCGCCCAAGACATGGTTGCTCACTAATCACAAAAGCTTGAAGTTGCTAACTTCAAGCTTTTGTGATTAGTGCCTTGAATTGATAAGAAACGTACACAAAAAACCACTCGATTTCTCGAATGGTTTAAGTCGTAAATCGTACTTCTTATTTGAAGCCGTATTTTTTGTTGAAACGATCCACACGACCATCTGCTTGAGTGAATTTTTGACGACCTGTGTAGAATGGGTGTGAATCTGATGAAATTTCCACACGGATAAGTGGGTAAGTAGCACCTTCGAATTCTACAGTTTCGTTAGATGATTTAGTAGAACCGCTAAGGAATTTGTAACCAGTAGTTGTATCCATAAATACTACTGGACGGTATTCTGGGTGAATGTTTTGTCTCATTTTAAAAAAGATTTCCTTTCTGCCATGATACTTTCCGCATCATAGTTATTTAACTCTTACATTTTATCAAATAAATACGTCCTTGGCAAGTCTTTTCTCCAAATAAATAGAAAAAATAGGACGGTTTTCTAGTCTTTTGTGGCTTGCAAGAGGTCTTTGATTTCTTGGAAAATGGATTCGTTTTCTTCCAAGCTGTAAGAGTTGGCCCCACTGGCAAGAGGGTGTCCGCCACCGTCGTGACGTTTGGCAATTCCGTTGATGACTTGTGTTTTACTTCTGAGGCGAACGCGATAATGACCGTCAGCTTGCTCAACGAAAACACCCCAAGATTGAACGGTATCGATTTTGCCAGGAAGGCTCACGATAGCAGAGGTTTCTGCTTCGGTCACGTTAAATTCCTTGAGCACGTCTTGGGTTAATAGCACACGCGCAGCCCCACTATCATCCACTTCAAGGTGTTCCAAAACATAACCTTGGAGTTTAGCAATTTTCAATGGGAAGGAATCCATTTGACGGCTCAATTGTGCAAAATCAAAGTCGTAGCTTCTAAGTTTGGCCGCCATTTGGAAGGTTTTGCTGCTTGTTGCAGGGTAGAGAAAGCGTCCTGTATCACCAACAATACCACAATACAAGAGGCGTGCGGCAGACGTTGGCACGGTCAAATGCGTGCTTAAAGCAAGGTCGGTAATGATTTCACTGGCACTAGAAGCACTCGTATCCACGTGCATCAAATCTCCGTAAGGGTCATCATTTGGGTGGTGGTCAATTTTAATGAGAAATTGACCTGTGTGGTAACGTTCGTCATCAACTCGAGGGCGATTAGCCGTATCAGTGACAATAACCAAGGCATTAGCGTAGTCATCGTCGCTGACCTCGTTCATTTGGGCTAACCAAGCAAGGGTTGGTTCATCTTGACCTGTTGCTAAGACGGTTTTAGTTGGAAAATTCTCCCTAATAATATCACGCAAGCCCACCTGACTACCGATAGCATCAGGGTCAGGTCTTTGGTGACGGTGAATAATAATGGTGTCATAGGCTTTAATAGCGTCCACAATTTCTGCGAATGTATTCATAATGATATCTCCCATCGTTTTAAAGATTCTCTTATCTTTTCATTATACCACACTTTAAAAATGACCTAGGCCATGAATTTTGATAAAAACTTTACAAAAACAAGATAGAAGACAAGAACGTTCGTCATGTATGATTAATAGAGTAAAAAAGATATGGAAGGAACCAAAAAGTGTGGTAGAAATTGCATTAAAAAATATTTGCAAAGAATACAAAAATAAGAATTACGCCGTACGAGATTTTAACTTAGATATTTACGATAAAGAGTTTGTGATTTTTGTTGGACCGTCTGGGTGTGGCAAGTCAACAACTCTTCGCATGATTGCTGGTCTTGAAGAGATTAGCGACGGGGAACTTTGGATTGATGGGGAACTTAGTAATTACTCAGAACCCAAGGAAAGAGATATGTCCATGGTTTTCCAAAACTACGCTCTTTACCCAAGCATGACGGTTTATAGCAATCTGGCTTTTGCCTTGAAAGTTCGGAAAACGCCTAAAAAAGAAATCGACAAAAAAGTGCATCAGATTGCTCAAATTCTTGATATCGAACATTTGTTGGACCGCCGTCCATCAGATTTGTCAGGTGGGCAAAAGCAACGTGTGGCCATTGGTAGTGCCATTATCCGCCGTCCAAAAGTTTTCCTCATGGATGAGCCCTTGTCAAACTTAGATGCCAAGTTGCGTGCGCAAATGCGTATCGAACTAGCAAAATTGCATAAGGAATTGGGTATCACGATTATTTATGTGACGCATGACCAGACCGAAGCCATGACCCTAGGAACCAAAATTGTTGTCATGAAAGAAGGGGTCATTCAACAAATCGCGGCACCGTCTGTGCTTTACAATAACCCAATCAACCGATTTGTCGCAGAATTTGTTGGTTCACCGTCAATGAATTTCTTTGAGGCTGTGGTTCAAAAAGAAAAAGACCGTGTGGTTCTCATCTTTGGTGAACAACAAGATAAGAAAGTTTACCCAACGCAAGCCGATAGCCTTCGCTTGAAAGATGTTGTTGGCAAAACCGTGCAATTGGGTATTCGTCCTGAGGATATCCACGAAAAAGCAGAAGCTAGACAAAGTGGCTTTGACACCTTTAGCCAATGCATCGTGGAACGTGTGGATTCGCGTGAGTTACTTGGTTCTGAGGTTATTCTTTACTTCCGTGAATCAGAGCGCAACCACTGTGTTCGCCTAAGCCCTGACAATAACACAGCGGCTGGAGAATCCATTGAATTGTACTTTGACCCTGAGAAAATTCACGTGTTTGATTTAGAAACGCAAGAAAACTTGTTATATAGAGAGGAGCTGTGACGTGGGAAAAAAGATTAAAAAAATAAGCGTGGGTCCTTATGGTTACCTGGTTCCAAGTTTGCTTATTTTTGCCGTATTCCTATTTTATCCATTTTTCAAAACCATTTACCTAAGCTTTTTCAAGACCAATAAACTGGGTGAAGCCAAGTTATTTGTTGGTTTTGAAAACTACCAAAACTTGCTGCAATCGGATTCTTTCCGCAACAGTTTGGGCGTTACCTTGATTTTTGTGGCGATTGTTGTTCTTGGAGGAATGTTCCTGGGCTTGATTACCGCTCTACTATGCAACAAAGCTTTTCCTGGTATTCGTGCCTTTAGTACGGTTTACGCTTTGCCAATGGCGATTGCCTCAAGTTCGGCAGCCATGATTTTCCAAATCATGCTCCACCCAGCTGTCGGAATTGTGAATAAGCTTTTGGGCTTAGATATCAATTGGTTAAATGATCCTAATACAGCGCTTTACTGTGTGGCTTTCCTAACAGCTTGGCTAAATAGTGGGATTAACTTCCTGTATTTTTCAGCAGGACTTGGTAATATCGACGATAGCATCTACGAACGTGCCTCTCTTGATGGGGCAAGCCCGCTACAACAATTTTTCCACTTAACCTTACCAGGTTTGTCACCAATCATGTTTTATACCCTTGTGGTCAACATCATTCAAGCTTTTCAGTCATTTGGACAAATCAAAATCTTGACAGAAGGTGGGCCAAACGAAACAACCAACGTGATAGTGTACTCTATTTACCGTGATGCCTTCTTTAACTACAAGTTTGGTAGTGCAGCGGCACAATCGGTTATCTTATTTATCATTATCATGCTCATCACGCTTGTGATGTTCAAAGTTGAAAAGAAAGGAGTGAAATACTAATGGAACAAATGGGAGAAATGGAACTCTATTGTCAAGAAACGCTCACGCAAGAGCAAATTGTTGATATCAAGGAAACTATGCGTGCCAAGGCTCTAGCTAAGAAAAGGGCTAAAACAGGTTTTCGCTTGCTGACCAATATCGTGGTGGCTTTGATTATTTTGTTGCCACTCTTGTACGCAGTAAGCATTGCCTTTATGCCATCTGGTGAGTTGTTTACCACTGAGCTAAACCTCTTCCCAAAAAATCCGACCCTTGATAACTTTAAAAATGCCATCACGCAAGTACCGTTGATGCGATTCATCCTGAATTCTTTCATCATTGCGAGTTGCATTACGGTTGGTCAGATTATTTCTTGCTCGCTAGCTGCCTTTGCCTTCTCGTTTTTAGAATTCAAAGGAAAAGGCATTCTCTTCATGATTGTCATGGCTACCATGATGGTGCCTGGAGAGGCAACTATTATCTCAAACTATTTAACCGTTGGTAAGCTTGGATTATTGGATACTTATCCTGTACTGATTGTCCCTTACTTGACGTCGGCGATGGGAATCTTCCTCTTCCGCCAATTCTATATGACTTTCCCTAAATCTTTGTATGAATCAGCTAAATTAGACGGTTGCTCTAACTTGACTTTTATCATCAAAATCTTGCTTCCTTTGACCAAACCAGCGATTGGTGCTATGGCGATTTACACCTTCATCAACGCATGGAACCTTTATATGTGGCCATTGTTGGTAACAGGTTCTGAGTCAATGCGAACTGTTCAGATCGGGATTAGTATGTTAAATAGTGTGGATTCGCAATCTATCACTTTGATGATTGCTGGTGTTGTGATGATTATCATCCCATCTATCGCTATCTTTGTTGTTGGTCAAAAACAACTGATTCGTGGCATTTTCTCAGGTGCCGTTAAAGGTTAAGAGAAAAGCATCCGACTTACTTTTTACTCAATTTAATGTGTTAATTAAAATTTTTTAAGGAGATATATAAACCTAATGAAGAAAAAAATCATGGCAGGGCTTCTTGCTACAACAATGACGCTTGGTACTTTGACTGGTTGTGGTAGCTCATCAACCTCATCAAGCAAAACGGACAACGTTGAAGTTGAAACCGTTGAAATGGCTGCAGCTAACGAAGTTAGCGGTACAGAAATCACTTTCTGGCATTCTATGGGTGGCTCTGTTGCCAAAGCAATGGACGAATTGGTGGACCGTTTTAACGAAGAAAACGAATACGGCATCACGGTTAACGCTCAATACCAAGGGGAATACGATGATTCTCTAAACAAATTGAAGAGTGCGCAAATCGGAAACATGGGAGCAGACCTTGTCCAAGTTTATGAAATTGGAACACGTTTCATGATTGAATCTGGTTGGACTGTTCCAATGCAAAACATGGTTGACGCTGATAACTACGACCTTTCTCAAATCGAGCCAAACTTGTCAGCTTACTACACTATTGATGACCAATTGTACTCAATGCCATTTAACTCATCAACACCAATCATGTACTACAACAAGGACATCTTTGACAAAGCTGGCATAACAGAAATTCCAGATAGCTTGGAAGAGCTTAGCGAAGTTGGTGGTCAATTGATGGAAAAAGGTGGCGCTGACCAAGTTATCTCTCTTGGTATTTATGGTTGGTTCTTCGAGCAATTCATCAGCAAACAAGGCCTTGATTACGCAAATAACGGCAACGGTCGTGAAGACATTGCCATAGCAGTTGCCTTTGACGAAAATGGAGCTGCTGAAAACATCCTTTCAATCTGGAAAGAATTGAACGACAAAGGTTATGCACCAAACGTTGGTCGTGGTGGCGATGCTGGTCTTGCTGACTTCTCATCAGGTAAATCAGCTATCACTCTTGGTTCAACAGCATCACTTAACCAAATCCTTCAAGACGTTAACGGTAAATTTGAAGTAGGAACAGCTTACTTCCCTAAAATCAGCTCATCTGACGAAGGTGGCGTATCAATCGGTGGTGCATCACTTTGGGCTTTGAACAACAACGATCCGAAAAAACTTCGTGCAACTTGGGAATTTGTTAAATTCTTGATCTCACCAGAATCACAAGCTTTCTGGAACGCTTCAACTGGTTACTTCCCTGTAACAGTAGCTGCCCACGAAGAGCAAGTCTTCAAAGACAACATTGCCAAATACCCACAATTTGAAACTGCGATTGAGCAATTGCACGCTTCTTCACCTGAATATGCTGGTGCATTGCTAAGTGTATTCCCTGAAGCACGTTCTATTGTTGAAACAGAAATTGAAAAAACCATCAATGGTGAACAAAGTGTTGATGAAGCTGTTGAAAGCATGTCATCTTCAATCAACGACGCTATTGAAGAGTATAACCTTGTAAATGAATAATAGAGTGCTACAATAGAGTTATGAAGCAGGGCGGATGAGGTATTATCCCCCTGTTTCGTTTTTTATGAGCATTATTAAAGAATTGTTGGGAGTGAGAAAATGAAAACCGTTAGTATTTTTGCCCATAGAGGAGCCAGTCATCAGGCCCCTGAAAACACCCTTGAAGCCTTTCAAAAAGCCGTTGACCAAGGAGTTGATGGTATTGAATTAGACGTTCAAATGACCAAAGACCAAGTGCTTGTGGTTGCCCACGATGAGCAGTTGGAGCGTGTCAGCAATGGAAAAGGTTACCTAAGAGACCATACTTTACAAGAATTGCGCGCCTTGGATTTTTCATGTGGACACGATGAATACAGTCAGGTAAAGATTCCGACCTTGGCTGAAGTTTTGGAATTGGTCAAAGATAGCGACATTGTCCTTAATATTGAACTAAAGACGAGTTTGTTTTGGTACCCAGGTATCGAGGATGCCACGGTTCAATTGGTGCAAGAAAAAAGCATGGAAGACCGTGTGATTTATTCATCGTTTAACCATTATAGCATCCAAAAAATCAAGACCCTTGCCCCGCAAGCCCAGACGGCCTATCTCTTTTTTGATGTCATTGTTGATGCAGAACATTACACGCTTAATGCTGGTTTGCCAGCCATTCATCCTTGTTTTTGCCAATTGCTCATGCCTGAGATTTTAGAGCGTTATAAGAATTCAGATGTGAAAGTGCGTGTCTGGACAGTGGATGAGCCACAGTTAATCAAGCAATTCATGGCAGCAGGAGTGGATGCCATCATTACCAATGAGCCAGAGTTAGCCTTGAAAATACGTCGTGAAATGGAGGAAAACAAATGTTAGGCAAGAAGAAATTATTCTTATTTGATATTGACGGTACGGTTTGTTTGGGTGACAAATTGATACCAGGGGTTAAACCTTTTTTACAAGACATCAAGCAAAGTGGTGGTCAATTTATTTTTGTTACCAATAACGCCACAAAAAGCGTTGCTGATTATGTGACCTTTTTCAAAGGACTGGGTGTGGCTTGTGATGAGGCCAATTTTATCACGGCTTCGTACGTGACGGTGTACTATTTAAAAACGCACTATCCTGACCAATTGATTTATGTTTTGGGAACAGATTCTTTACAAGAAGAACTCAAATGCAACGGTATTCGTGTGACAACGGATTGCCATGAGGAAGGCATTGCTTGCGTCCTTGTGTCTTATGATAATCAACTCACTTACGACAAATTAGTGGATGTTTGCTGGTTATTGACCAAGGCAGATGTGGATTATGTGGCAACTAATCCTGACATGGTCTGCCCTGTGGAATTTGGCTATGTACCAGATTGTGGAGGTATTTGTGAAATGATAGCCCATGCGGTCAAAAAAGAGCCTTACTATATCGGTAAACCTGAAACGGCTATGGTGGATTTTGCCTTAAAACAAAACCCTTACACCAAGGAAGAAACCATGTTGGTTGGTGATCGTTTGTACACCGATATTCGTTGTGGGAAAAAAGCAGGCGTGGATACGGTCTTGGTTTTGACAGGTGAAACCACTAATGCAGATGTTTCTGCGAGTGTCGAAAAACCCAATTACGTGGAAAATTCAGTAGCAACCTTGTACAAGAAATGGAGGAAAGACAGACAATACCTTCATCACAATGAAGAAAGTGAGGTTGGTTAAGACCAAATCCGCACCTAGCTTCCTAAAAAATACGGTTTTTGTTAGCCTTTTTTCAATAAAATATGCTACAATAAAAGTAATTTATGTTTGGAGGAAACTATGGCTTTAGTAAAAATTGTCTATGCTAGCATGACAGGAAATACAGAAGAAATTGCTGATATTGTTGGAAATGCCTTTGAGTCACTAGGACATACCGTTGAAGTGGACGAATGCACAACTGTTGACGCAGCTGATTTTGAAGATGCCGATGTGGCTATCGTGGCATCATATACTTATGGTGATGGGGATCTACCAGATGAAATCGTTGATTTCTACGAAGACCTTGCTGATGTTGATTTGGCAGATAAAGTCTTTGGTGTGGTTGGTTCTGGTGATACCTTCTACGATTATTTCTGTAAAGCCGTTGATGATTTTGAAGCTCAGTTTGCTCTAACAGGAGCAACTAAAGGAGCTGAGTCTGTGAAGGTGGACTTGTCAGCTGATGATGAGGACATCCAAAAATTAGAGGCATTTGCGCAAGCTATTTCCCAAAAAGTCAATGGATAATAGATGAAAAGGGGTCTTCAGAAGACCTCTTTTTTACTGACGGTGTCAGGATTCCCTTTTCATTCGATAAGGACTTATAGTATAATAAAAAGACAATAGTAAGCAATCTTATTGGGAAAGACTAATGATTTAAGGGTGAAACGATGAAAAAAGTGAAGTATGGCTATGATGAACTCCGCCGCTTCTTGGTGTTGTTTGGTGTGGTTCTAGTTCTAGGTTATTTTATTCTTTATGTGATTGGGCACTGGGAATTGCTGGTGCGTTTTTGGGAATCCAATTCGCAAGCTGAAATCAATCGAGTGATTTCCCAGCTTCGTCATAAGACTATTTTGAATTTTGTGGTCTTGGTTATTCTGACGGCTGTGACGGCGGCTATTCCATTTATGTCTAATGCCGTTTTTGCCATTTTTAATGGGGTGGTTTATGGTCCTTATATCGGCTTTGGCATGAATTTGATAGGAAATGTCTTGGGGAATTTTATCTTTATCAAGTTGCTCAATGTCGTGGATATCACCGATAGTGAAAACAAATTGAAAAAGCGTTTTAGTGGCATTCAAGCGCTAGAAAACAAGAATTATGGGATTATTTTAGGCTACATGATTCCTGTTGTACCAACGATTTTGATCAATTATCATGTAGCAGAAGAAAAGCTTCCTTGGCGCAAATGGCTGCCCTATGTTACCATTGGGGTGGCTCCGAGTAGTCTAATTTATGCCTTGGGTGGTGACGCTGTGATTGCTGGTAATGTCAGACGTTTGATTGTGCTTGGTGTGATTATCGCTCTTGGTTATGTCTTAGTAACCGTGATTAGACGCCGAAATAACAACAAAATGCAAAAGGAAAGTGCAGCTTAAAGAATGGTAAGAAAAACAATGATAGATTTAGATGTGACGCGCCAAAAAATTGATGCCATAGATGCAGACTTGGTGGCGCTTTTGGAAGAACGTATGCAACTAGTCAATGATGTCGTCGCTTACAAAAAAACGGTTGGCAAGCCAATCTTAGACACAAGCCGTGAACACGCCGTCCTTCAAAAAGTAGCCGATAGGGTTCAAGAAAAAGCATTTGAGGATACGATTGTTAATACTTTTTCAGATATCATGAAACGTTCCCGCGACTACCAAGCCACACAAATAGACTAGACTATTTTGCTAAAAAAACTCTCGCGAAAATGGTTTCTATCTCTTTACACAACTTACCTTTTTTGCTAAAATAGTAAGAGTGTGTGATGGACACACGAAATACGGCTAATCCGCTGGGACAAGCACTTATGATTAGTAAGATAGGAGAAAAATAGAATGAATCCATTAATTCAAAGTTTGACTGAAAGTCAATTACGTACTGACATCCCTACATTCCACCCTGGTGATACTGTTCGTGTTCACGCGAAAGTTGTCGAAGGAAACCGCGAACGTGTCCAAGTCTTCGAAGGTGTGGTTATTTCTCGTAAAGGTCAAGGGATCTCAGAAATGTACACAGTTCGTAAAATGTCAAGTGGTATCGGGGTAGAACGTACTTTCCCAGTTCATACACCACGTGTTGAAAAAATCGAAGTTGTTCGTCATGGTAAAGTGCGTCGTGCTAAACTTTACTACTTGCGTGCATTGCAAGGTAAAGCAGCTCGTATTAAAGAAATCCGTCGTTAATGAGCACTGCTATGTAACGAGAAAAATCTGTCCTCGGGACAGATTTTTTCATAACTCCCCTTAGTTCAATGGATATAACAACTCCCTCCTAAGGAGTAGTTGCTGGTTCGATTCCGGCAGGGGAGATCCACGTTTCTAAGGTAGCTGGTCATTTGGACGAAGACAGGTGACGAATTGGCATAAGAAAGGCGTTTTTCACATATACGCCTTTTAAAGTTCTTCTGAGTTCAGCTATTTTTAGACAAGATGTTTTATAATAGAGACAAGTATTTTACCTAAAATACCTATCTCTATTGTGATGAAAAATGAAGGAAGTATCATGGCAAAAAGAAAGTATTCAATTGAAAGTCGTGTTGATTATTCGGTGATTTTACCCGTTTTTTTCCTGTTGTTGATTGGTTTGGTAGCCATTTACATTGCCACCTCAAATGACAGTCCCACTGCGGTGATGAAGGTCATGACGCAACAAGTGGTCTGGATACTTTTGGGTTGCGGTATTGCCTTTGTTGTCATGCTCTTTAGCACGGAATTTCTATGGAAAATCACGCCTTATCTATATGGTTTGGGTTTGGTTTTGATGGTTTTGCCCTTGATCTTTTACAGTCCAGCCTTGGTTGAATCCACAGGGGCTAAAAACTGGGTAACTATTGGATCGGTGACCTTATTTCAGCCGTCCGAATTTATGAAAGTGTCCTATATTTTGATGCTGTCGCGGTATTCCATTTGGTTCCGACAAAAATACAAGGAAGATTCCTTAGCAAATGACTGGAAATTATTGGGTGTCTTTGCCTTGATTACCTTGCCCGTCATGATTTTACTTGGATTGCAAAAAGACTTAGGAACAGCCATGGTTTTTGCGGCTATTCTATCTGGTTTAGTGCTTTTATCAGGGATTTCTTGGTGGATTATCGCTCCTGTTTTGATCTTAGTGGTCCTATTGATTGGTGGTTTCTTGATGATCTTCCTGTTGCCGCACGGCAAAGATTTGTTGCATAGTTTGGGGATGGATACTTACCAAATTAACCGTATTTCTGCTTGGTTGGACCCATTCTCTTACGCGAGAACCATCGCCTATCAACAAACACAAGGAATGATTTCGATTGGTAGTGGTGGATTTGCCGGAAAAGGCTTTAACGTCATTGATTTATCGGTGCCTGTTCGTGAAAGTGATATGATTTTTACGGTTATTGCAGAGGACTTTGGTTTTCTTGGTAGTGTGGCTGTGCTTGGGCTTTACCTCTTATTGATTTACCGTATGATTCACGTTATTTTTGAGTCAAATAACCGTTTTTACACTTACATTGCGACTGGTTTTATCATGATGATTTTGTTCCACATTTTTGAAAATATCGGTGCTGCGCTGGGCATTTTGCCTTTGACAGGGATTCCATTGCCTTTTATCTCTCAAGGGGGGTCATCGCTCATCACCAATCTAATCTGTGTGGGCTTGATTTTGTCGATGAGTTACCAAAATAACCTGCACCGAGAAGAAGAAATGAGAAAACATTTTAGACGCAGTGATCGCTATTAAAAAAGTTGGGGAAACCCAGCTTTTTTTATGAAAACATTCCTTGAAAACGACATGGATTCTACTATAAAAATTGTCTAAAATGTGATATAATAAACACATGAATTATCGTGATTATATATGGGATTTGGGAGGTACGTTGCTCGATAATTATGAAATATCGACACAAGCTTTCGTAGATACCCTCAAAACATTTGGAAAACAAGCCTCACACGACGAGGTGCACAGTAAATTAAAGGAGTCAACGGACGCTGCTATTGCCCGATTTATCCCTGATCAACCTCAGTTTTTAAAGGCATACAAGGAAAAAGAGGCTGAACTGTTGGAGTCGCCTATTTTATTTCCTGGAGCGCGTGAGGTCTTGCAGGCTATTGTGGCTGATGGCGGGCGAAATTTCTTGGTGTCTCACCGCAACAAGTTAGTGCTGGACATTTTGAAAAAGACCCAGCTCTTGCCCTATTTCACAGAAGTGGTGACCTCAGAAAGTGGTTTTGCCCGTAAGCCTAATCCAGAGTCCATGTTGTACCTCAAGAAAAAGTATGATATCAAGGACGCTTTGGTTATTGGTGATCGTGATATTGATAGGCAAGCTGGTCAGGCGGCAGGCTTTGATACGTTATTAGTTGATGGGACCAAGTCCCTAATGGAGATAGTGAAATAATGACGGAAGAAACGAAAAATTTATCAGAATTAGCAAAGGAATATGATGCGAGCCAAATCCAAGTTTTAGAAGGCTTGGAAGCTGTTCGTATGCGACCGGGGATGTACATTGGTTCGACCTCAAAAGAAGGTCTGCATCACTTGGTTTGGGAGATTGTTGACAATTCGATTGACGAAGCTCTAGCAGGCTTTGCCACGCACATCGAAGTCTTTATCGAAAAAGACAATTCCATCACTGTTGTGGATGACGGTCGTGGGATTCCTGTTGACATTCAAGAAAAAACAGGACGTCCAGCCGTTGAAACCGTCTTTACGGTCTTACACGCCGGTGGTAAATTTGGCGGCGGAGGCTATAAGGTTTCAGGTGGTTTGCACGGGGTTGGTTCATCTGTTGTTAATGCTTTATCAACGCAGCTAGATGTTTCTGTCTATCGTGATGGGCATATCTATTACCAAGAGTATTTCAAAGGGCAGGTTCAGGACGATTTGAAGGTTGTCGGCGAAACGGATCGCCACGGAACAACCGTTCATTTCACACCAGACCCTAAGATCTTTACAGAAACGACGACTTTTGATTTTGACAAATTATCCAAACGTATCCAAGAGTTGGCTTTCTTAAACAAAGGCTTGCGGATTTCCATCACCGATCGACGCGAAGAGCTAGAGCAGGAAAAACATTTCCATTACGAAGGTGGTATTTCAAGTTATGTTGCCTTTATCAATGAAAATAAAGACGTGATTTTCCCAACACCGATCTACACTTCAGGTGAAATGGATGGTATTTCGGTTGAAGTGGCCATGCAATACACAACTGGTTACCACGAAACGGTCATGAGCTTTGCCAATAATATTCATACCCATGAGGGTGGAACTCACGAACAAGGTTTCCGAACAGCTTTGACGCGTGTGATTAATGATTACGCTCGCCAAAACAAGCTCATTAAGGAAAAAGAGGACAATTTGACAGGTGAAGATGTCCGTGAAGGCTTGACTGCCGTGATTTCGGTCAAACACCCAAACCCACAATTTGAAGGGCAAACCAAAACTAAGCTGGGCAATTCAGAAGTGGTGAAAATCACCAACCGTTTGTTCAGCGAAGCTTTTGGACGTTTCTTGTTAGAAAATCCTCAGATTGCCAAGAAAATCGTTGAAAAAGGGATTTTGGCTTCCAAAGCTCGCATTGCAGCAAAACGAGCTCGTGAAGTGACCCGTAAGAAATCAGGGCTTGAAATCTCAAACCTTCCTGGCAAATTGGCAGATTGCTCGTCAAACGACCCATCAATGAATGAATTGTTTATCGTTGAGGGGGATTCAGCCGGTGGTTCTGCCAAATCAGGCCGTAACCGTGAACACCAAGCCATTTTGCCAATTCGTGGTAAAATTTTGAATGTGGAAAAAGCCAGCATGGATAAAATTTTAGCCAACGAAGAAATTCGCAGCTTGTTTACAGCTATGGGAACTGGTTTTGGGGCTGATTTTGATGTGTCAAAAGCTCGTTATCACAAATTGGTTATCATGACCGATGCCGATGTTGACGGTGCCCACATTCGTACCTTGCTTTTGACCTTGATTTACCGCTTTATGCGTCCTATTTTGGAGGCTGGCTATGTCTATATTGCTCAACCACCAATTTATGGGGTCAAAGTGGGAAGTGAAATTAAAGAATACATCCAGCCTGGTGCCAATCAGGAAGCCGAATTGCAAGCAGCGATGGAGCGTTATAAAGAAGGACGCTCTAAACCAACGGTTCAGCGTTACAAAGGGTTAGGAGAGATGGACGATCATCAGCTTTGGGAAACAACAATGGATCCAGAAAACCGATTGATGGCAAGGGTTTCTGTTGATGATGCCGCTGAAGCAGATAAAATTTTCGATATGCTGATGGGAGATCGAGTGGAACCTCGTCGAGTTTTCATTGAAGAAAATGCGGTCTATAGCACGCTTGATTTTTAATGAGAAAGACGAGTAAAAAATGCTGCATACTCTCTTTAAGTATGTTATAATCGTAATGTTATAGATATTTTACGATAAAAAGACAATTTATAAGGAGTTTTAAATGTCGAGCGGAATTATATTACTGCTTGTGGCAATTGTTTTAATCATCATCATTGCTTACTTAGTCGGTGTGGTTGTGCGCAAGCGAAATGATTCATTGATTGCAACTTTAGAAGAAAAGAAGCAGTCCTTATTTGGTTTACCGGTCAACGATGAAATTGAAGCTGTTAAGAGCCTTCATTTGATTGGTCAAAGTCAGACAACTTTTCGTGAATGGAATCAAAAATGGGTAGATCTTTCTCTCAATTCTTTTTCTGATATTGAAAATCATATCTTTGAAGCTGAAAATCTTAACAACAGCTTTAAATTCATCAAAGCCAAACATGAGATTGACAACGTTGAAAGCCAATTGAACGTCATCGAAGAAGACATCAATGCCATTCGTGAGGCTCTCTCAGTCTTGAAAGAACAAGAAGAGAAAAACAGTGCTCGTGTCAAACACGCTTTGGATTTATACGAAACCCTTCAAGCTTCTATCTCGGAAAAAGAGGACAATTTTGGTTCTACGATGCCTGAGATTGACAAGCAATTGAAAAATATCGAAACTGAGTTTTCTCAATTTGTCACATTGAACTCAACAGGGGATCCCGTTGAGGCTTCTGAAGTTTTGGATCGTGCTGAAGAGCATACCATTGCACTTGGTCAAATTTCAGAACAAATCCCAGCAATTGTTGCGAAACTAGAAGATGATTTTCCTGATCAAATGGATGACTTGGAACAAGGTTATCGCCGTTTGCTAGAGCAAAATTACCACTTTGCTGAAAAAGATATCGAAACCCGTTTCCAAGAAATCCGCGATGCCATTCGTGCCAACTCTTCAGAGTTAGTCACACTTGATTTGGACCGTGCTCGTAATGAAAATGAACGTATTCAAAGCAAGATCGACACCATGTATGAGTTGTTTGAACGCGAAATTGCAGCGCATAAATTGGCTTTGAAAGACAGCAAGATTATTCCAGATTATTTGGCACACGCAAAAGCCAACAACGACAAGTTGGAAAATGAAATCAAACGCCTATCCCATAAATATATTTTAGGGGATAGCGACAGTTTGAGTCTTCGTTCATTTGCTCAAAAATTAGAAGAAATTGATCTTGAAGTGATGCCAATTGTTGAAGCCTTTGGTACACAAGAACGTCCATTTACTGAGTTGCAATTGATTTTTGACAAGACTTTGAAAACCCTTGACTCTGTTGAAGAAGGTCAAATGGAAGTCTTTGAACAAGTCAAAAACATTGAAGAAATCGAAACAGTGGCTCGTCAAAAACTGGAAAAATACATCAATCGTTTGCACATGATCAAACGTTATATGGAAAAACGCAATTTGCCAGGTATTCCACAAGATTTCTTGAGTACTTTCTTCACGACAAGTTCTCAATTAGAAGCCTTGATTAGTGAATTGAGTCGTGGACGTATTGACATTGATGCTGTGGCTCGTCTGACAGATGTTGCAACAGCTGCCATTGCCAATCTTGAAGAAGCAACTTACCAAGTCGTGCAAAATGCAACATTGACTGAGCAACTCTTACAATATTCAAACCGTTACCGTAGCTTTGAACCAAGCGTTCAAAATAGTTTCGAACACGCGTTGAAATTGTTTGAAGTGGATAATGATTACCAAGCGTCATTTGATGAAATTTCATATGCTCTTGAAACTGTTGAACCAGGTGTTACAGACCGCTTCGTTTCATCATATGAAAAAACACGTGAACAAATTCGTTTTTAATCAGCTAAGAAGGCCATATGGTCTTCTTCTTTTTTTGTCTAAAATTGTATAAATATAAAAAATCTTATTTTAAGCTTGCTATTTTTAGAATTTTCTTGTAAAATATTTTTAAATCATAGTAAAGCGATGATAGAAAAAGCCCAAGACAACAGACAGAGAGTGCTCAGTGGTGAGAAGAGTGTGCAATCCTTGGGTGACACATTCTTGAGCGCGTGTGCGAACTCAGCAGATAGTAGTGCACGACGGGCGGATTCACGTTACGAATCAGAAGTCACGTACTTCATGAGAACAGTTGAGGCGACTGGCTGTTGAATCAAAGGTGGAACCACGTTTTGAACGTCCTTGCAATTTTTTTGCGAGGGCGTTTTTTTGAACATCAAAAAGAGAAAGGGTATGTTTATGGCAAAGATTAAAGGATTACGGGCGATTGAGCCTTATGTTGCTGGCAGTCAGCCAAGCGGCGAGCACATTATCAAATTGAATACCAATGAAAATGCTTATGGACCAAGTCCAAAGGTGGCGGATGCTTTTTCTCATTTTGATGCCCATCGCTTGCGCAAGTATTCCACTTTGAACCAAGAAGCCTTGCGGGTGGCACTAGCCAAGCAACATGGTCTTGACCCTAGTCAAATTATTATTGGCAATGGGTCGGATGACATTTTGTCTATGGCTTTTCTTGCTTTTTTTAACAGTGGACAACCTGTTTTGTTTCCAGATTTGACTTATGGGTTTTATAAGGTTTGGGCGGACTTGTACCACATTCCTTTTATCGAAGTGCCGCTCAATCAAGCTTTTGAAATAGATGTGGAAGATTATATGAGGGATTGTGGGGGCATTGTTTTGGCAAATCCCAATGCGCCGACAGGCATTTACAAGTCCCTTGATGATTTGGAAAAACTTATCAAAGCTCATCCTGATGTGGTGGTTATCGTTGATGAGGCTTATATCAATTTTGGAGGGAAAACGGCTCTGCCTTTGCTGAAGAAATACGATAATCTATTTATCACACGAACCTTTTCCAAGGATGCTTCACTGGCGGGCTTGCGCGTTGGTTACGGTATCGGAAATCCCAACTTGATGGCGGTCATCAATGCAGTGAAAAATGCCATCAATCCTTACAACGTTGATTTGATTGCGGAAGAATTGGCAGTCGCGGCAGTGGAATCTTGGGACTATTACGAAGGTACTTGCCAAAAAATCATAGCGACACGGCACTGGTTTAGTGAGGCGCTTTCTCAGCTAGGTTTTACTGTTTTGGAGTCGCAAACCAATTTTGTATTGGCAGAATGCCCAAATCACGAAGCACCAGCCTTATTTGATTACCTGCAAGCCCATCAGATTCATGTGCGGTATTTTCCAAAAGTTAAACGCCTTCAAAATCATCTGCGGATTTCTATTGGAAATCAGGCGGAGATGGGGCAGGTTATTGTAGTGATTAAGGCTTTTCAAGAGGCATCATAAGATGCAAGCAGGAGTTGAGCGTATGAAAAAGACAACATTACCCGTCGGCATGCACGATAAATTATTCAAGCGTGCGCGTGTGACTTATACCATTGAGCGTGATATTAGTGATTTTTTGATGAGCCAAGGCTTTCATCGCATCGAAACCCCAACTTTAGAGCATTTTGAAGTGTTTAATGACAGTGTGACGAGCAATCATTACCATTTTTTTGATAAAAGCGGAGAATTGCTGACGCTACGTCCTGACATTACGAGTCAGATTGGGCGTGTTATCGCCTCAACACAGGTGGAAACGCCTATTAAATTTTCTTATTCAGGAAAGGTGTTTAAGTACAATGAGGAAATGCGTGGCTTGACCAATGAGCACACCCAAGCTGGGATTGAAATTGTGGGCTACCCTGCCAAGGAAGCGGTTTGTGAAGCTATTGTTTCAGCCAAAAAAGCTCTGGATATTGCAGGCATTCCATCTTACCAATTTGAATTGTCCCATGCAGCGATTTTGCAGACGATTTTTGAAACCTTGGCTTTGCCACAAGATGCTGGGGAAGCATTGGCACAAGCCATTCGGGACAAAAATATAACCCAGCTAAACACTTTTACCAAGCGCTACCCAAGCGAATTGGACGCTTTCTTGAAAGCTCTACCTTTCTTGTTCGGGGAAAGCTATCAGGTCTTGGATAAAGCACGATACTTGGTGGAAAATGAAAGGATTTTAGCAGCCTTGACTGACTTGGAAATGCTTCTAGAGCAAGTGTCAGATGTCTTGACAGAAAGCTATATTGATTTGGCCCAAATGCCTACCATGCCTTATTACACAGGGGTGATGTTCAAGGTATTTGGGAATAAAGTGCCAGATGCTTTTGCGTCAGGTGGGCGTTACGATAAATTGTTTGAACGATTTGGTGCTACAAAATTGACCGCAGTTGGGTGGGCAGTAGATATTGATGCCATTTACCAAGCGGTGCATGACCATTTAGAAGGAGGTGCTTAATGACTCATAAAATAACCATCGCTCTAACCAAAGGGCGTATTGAAAAAGATACGGTGAAACTCTTAGAAAAAGTTGGTTTTGATATGTCTTTTATGGACAATAAAGGGCGAAATTTGATTTTTGAAAGTCCTGACAAAACCTTGCGATTTTTACTGGTCAAGGCGCCTGATGTGACCACTTATGTGCGGCATGGGGTGGCTGACCTTGGGGTAGTTGGCAAGGACGTGCTGATTGAACACCCGACTGGCTATTTAGAAATGCTGGATTTGAATTTTGGATTGTGTAAGTTTTCCGTGGCTTCGACCCAAAATTATAATCCCTACGACCACAAGCGTAAGCGCATTGCCACAAAATACCCAACGATTGCGACGGATTATTTTAACAGCAAGGGGGAGGATGTAGAGATTATTTCCATTCAAGGAAGTGTTGAGATTGCCCCCGTGATTGGTTTGGCGGATGCTATTGTTGATATCGTAGAAACGGGAAACACACTGGCTGCAAATGGTTTGACTGTTTATGAGGATATTTGCCGTATCTCGGCGCGCTTGATTGTCAATAAAGCAGCATTGAAAAACAACCCAGAAATTATGCCTTTTATTCAAAAACTGGAAACGATTGTTGGAAATGAGGAGGTAGCTTTTATATGAAACGCTTAACAGGAACGACCAAAGAGATTTCAGAACTCTTGTACCAAGAACAACTGGAATTGAGCAAGGACAACCGTGACGTGGACGACGTGGTTCGTCAGATTTTGGAAGATGTCAAGAAAAATGGCGACCAAGCCCTAAGAAAGTATTCTGAAACCTTTGACAAGATTAGCCTTGATGATTTTGAGGTGGGATCCGATTTAATTGACCAAGCTTTTGCGACCATTGATGCAGATGTCTTAGAAGCCCTCAAACGCGCCAAAGCCAATATTGAAAGCTATCACAAGCAACAATTGGAAACAGGGTTTGAGGACGCTCCTAGTGATGGTGTCATTCGTGGGCAACTGGTTCGTCCCATTGAACGTGTGGGAGTTTACGTTCCAGGTGGGACGGCAGCCTATCCTTCATCTGTCTTGATGAATGTGATTCCAGCTAAAATTGCAGGCGTAAGGGAAATTATCATGATTACCCCACCGCAAGAGCACTTTGAACCAGCTATTTTGGTGGCGGCATCATTGGCTGGCGTTGACAAAATATATCAAGTTGGTGGGGCGCAAGGTATCGCAGCCTTGGCTTATGGGACAGAAAGCATTCCGCGAGTGGATAAGATTACGGGTCCTGGCAATATCTTTGTTGCAACGGCTAAGAAAATGGTGTACGGCATTGTTGGGATTGATATGATTGCAGGTCCGTCAGAAATCGGCGTCATAGCAGATCACACGGCCAATCCCAAATACGTAGCAGCTGATCTGCTTTCTCAGGCCGAACACGACGTGCGAGCACGTGCCATTTTGGTGACCAATTCTAAAGAGTTGGCAGATGCGGTTGAACTAGAAATTGAAGAGCAGCTCAAACGCTTGCCACGCGAGGAGATTGCGCGTGCCTCTATCGAAAACAACGGACGAATTATCTTGGCAGAATCGGCTCCAGCCATGTTTTCCTTGATGAATCAAGTGGCTCCAGAACACTTGGAAATTGCCATGGATAATGCCTATGATTACCTTGATGCGGTTGAAAATGCGGGTTCTGTTTTCCTTGGGCATTTCACAAGTGAACCGATTGGGGATTATTATGCTGGTGCCAACCACGTTTTGCCGACAACCCGCACCAGCCGATTTTCATCAGCTCTTGGGGTGCATGATTTCATCAAACGCATCCAGTACATGCAGTATTCAAAAGCAGCCGTGCAAGCAGCAAGTCAAGACATCACACGTCTAGCTTATGCCGAAGGCCTGCAAGCTCACGCCAAAGCAATCGAGGTGCGCCATGACTAAAGTAAAGGGATTATTGGTAATGGATGTGGATTCAACCCTCATTCAAGAAGAAGGTATTGATTTATTGGGTGAAGAAGCTGGTGTCGGGGAAAAAATTGCGGATATCACAGCGCGTGCTATGAATGGCGAATTGGATTTCAAACAGGCCTTGGATGAACGTGTTAGCTTGTTAAAGGGCCTGCCAGAAAGCATTTTTGAGCAGGTACTCGAGCGCATGCATTTTACTAAAGGTGCTGAAAAATTAGTGGCAGAATTGCACCGCCGTGGCTACAAAGTCGGTGTGGTATCAGGTGGCTTTCACGAAACGGTGGATGTGTTAGCCAAACGCCTAGGGCTGGATTATGTCAAGGCTAACCGCTTGGAAGTGGCAGAAGGTGTCTTGACAGGTAGAGTGCTTGGCGAAGTGGTTACCAAAGAGGTTAAAAAGGCCAAATTACAGGAGTGGGCAGCTGAAAATGGTTTGGAACTCAGCCAAACCATTGCTATGGGTGATGGTGCTAATGACTTGCCTATGATAAAAACGGCGGGTATGGGTATTGCCTTTTGTGCCAAGCCTATTGTGCGACAAGAAGCACTTTATCAGATCAATGAACCTGATTTGTATCACCTTATTGACCTCCTAGACCAGAAGGAATCAAGGGTGTGACTCCCATTTTGGAAAGGGAAATTTTATGAGAACAGCAAGTATCGAACGCAATACATTTGAAACCAAGATTCAATTGAGTCTTAATTTAGACGCTCAAGAACCTGTGAGTATTGACACTGGGGTGGGCTTTTTTGACCATATGTTGACCCTTATGGCCAGACACGGCCGCTTTTCCTTGGTGGTTAAAGCAGACGGTGATTTGCACGTTGACAGCCACCACACGGTTGAAGATGTGGGCATTGTGCTTGGTCAAGCCTTGAAAGAAGCTTTGGGGGATAAGGCTGGTATCAATCGCTACGGCACGTCTTTTGTGCCCATGGATGAAACGTTGGGCCTGGCAAGTCTTGATTTGTCAGGACGTAGTTATTTGGTGTTTGATTGCACATTTGATAATCCCAAGTTGGGTAATTTCGATACCGAGTTGGTGGAGGAATTTTTCCAAGCCTTGGCTTTCAATGTGCAGATGAATTTGCATTTGAAGATTTTGCATGGTAAAAACAATCACCACAAATCAGAAAGCTTGTTTAAAGCAACTGGGCGGGCGTTACGCGAAGCCATTACCATCAATCCTGAAATCCAAGGGGTTAATTCTACAAAAGGCTTGCTCTAAAACAAGAGAAAGGAAATTAGCCACAATGCAGCTTAACTAGGCGGTGTTGTCAGGGCTTTGGTAGCGTAAATGAAAATAATTGTTATTGATTACGATGCAGGAAATACGGCTAATGTGCTGCGAGCCTTGAGCAAAATTGGTATGCCAGCGGAATTGTCCCAAGATGCCAGCAAAATCTTGACAGCAGACGGTCTGATTTTACCAGGCGTTGGGGCCTATCCAGCAGCCATGGCAGAGCTTCACAAACGTGGCTTGGTTTCGGTTATTAAGGAAGCTGTTGCACAGGGGACGCCTTTATTGGGCATTTGTCTAGGAATGCAAGTGCTGACAGAAGTGGGGCTCGAGCACCAAGAAACCGAGGGATTTGGTTTTATTCCAGGGGTCTGTCGTCCCATTAAGGCGACCAAAACCATGCCTGTGCCCCATATAGGTTGGAATGATCTTTCTGTGATCCAAGATAGTCCGCTTACTGATGGACTAGCTAGGCAATCGGTTTATTTTGTGCACAGCTATTTTACAGACGTTCCTAAAGCCTACATCGATGTGACTACTGATTATGGCATGGCTATCCCAGCCATGATTCACAAGGACAATGTGTACGGGGCTCAATTTCACCCTGAAAAATCAGGCGACGTTGGTCTGGGGATTTTAAAAGCTTTTACCCAGCTTTGTGAACAAAAATAGGCAGTAGAAAAAAAGGAGGTTCCTATGCAAATTCTTCCAGCTATTGATATTAAAGATGGGCAAGCGGTTCGCTTGTTCAAGGGCGATTTTCAGCAAAAAACGGTGGTTAATCCTGATGTGATAGACCAAGCCAAGCAGTTTGCTCAAGCAGGGATTCAGTTTATTCATGTTGTGGATTTGGACGGTGCCCTTGATGGCAAGGCAACCAATCGTGAATTAATTGCACGTTTGAAAGAAGTCACAGGATTGGGCGTTGAAGTGGGTGGCGGCATTCGCACCCTTGAACAAATTGAGGACTATTTAAGCCTTGGCATTGACCGTGTGATTATTGGGTCGATGGCAGTAAAAGCGCCAGCTTTTGTGCAAGAAGCTCTCAGTCGATTTGGTAGTGATAAGATTGTTGTTGGAATTGATGCCAAAGATGGTTGGGTGGCGACAGAAGGTTGGCTAGAAACCAGCAATGTTGACTACATTAGCCTAGCCAAAGCCATGGAAAAAATGGGTGTGACCTTGTTTGTCTATACCGATGTTGACCGTGATGGTACGCTAATGGGACCAAATATCGAGCATTATGAACGTCTAGTGTCAGAGCTCAAAATAGCCAAGGTCATCGCTTCTGGTGGCATTTCACAGGTACAAGATTTGGTTAGATTGCAAGCCATTGGTGTGGCTGGTACGGTTGTCGGAAAAGCTTATTACAACGGCAATATCAGCCTTGAGGAACTCAAAGCATTTGGAGGGTGATTTATGCTGAAAAAACGCATTATTCCTTGCTTGGATGTTAAAGACGGACGTGTGGTTAAGGGGGTTAATTTTGTCAATCTCTCTGATGTTGGTGATCCTGTTGACGCGGCGCGTGCTTACTATGAGGCAGGTTGTGATGAATTGGTTTTCTTGGACATTACCGCAACGCACGAAGAACGCGAAACCACGGTGGAAATGGTCAAACGCGTGGCAGAACAAGTTTTTATTCCTTTTACCGTAGGAGGAGGCATTCGCTCGGTAGAGGATATGCAGAAGATGCTTAAAGCTGGGGCGGATAAGGTGGCTGTCAATTCCTCAGCCGTTGCCAATCCTCAACTTATCAAGGATTGTGCAGAGAAATTTGGCAGTCAATGTGTGGTCGCAGCTATCGATGCCCGCAAGGTTTCTGACGGAACTTGGCACGTTTATGTGGCAGGTGGTCGTAAGGACACAGGAATTGACTTGTTAGAATGGGCAAAAACGGTGGTTGAGCTTGGTGCGGGTGAAATTTTGCTGACCAGTATGGATAAGGACGGCACCAAGTCAGGCTTTGATTTGGAGATGCTAAATGCCGTTGCAGATGTGGTCAATGTGCCCTTGATTGCTTCTGGAGGTGCAGGTAAGATTGACCATATCGTTGAGGTTTTTGAAAATACCACTGCCACAGGTGCCCTTGCTGCTTCTATTTTCCACTTTGGCGAAGTTTCAATTGCTGACACCAAAGCTGCCATGGCTGCTGCAGGAATTGAGGTGAGACAATGAGTGAAATAAAACTTGATTTTGCGAAACAAGATGGTCTTGTTCCTGTGATTGTGACGGATTACCAAACAGGACAAGTACTGATGTTAGCCTACATGAACGAAGAAGCGTATCACTTAACATTGGAAACCAAGCAAATGCACTACTGGAGCCGCTCACGTCAAGAAATCTGGCATAAAGGGGCAACCAGCGGTCATTATCAATACGTCAAATCAATCAAAACGGATTGCGACTGTGATACCTTATTGGTTGTCGTTGAGCAAGAGGGTGCTGCTTGCCACACAGGCGCTTATAGCTGCTTTTTCAATCAGATTTTGTAGGCAAAAAGAAGGGGGATATTCATGTTAGATACATTATACCAAGAGGCTAAAGACCGTAAGAACAATCCAAAAGAAGGTTCTTACACCAATTACCTTTTTGACAAAGGCTTGGATAAAATTCTCAAAAAAGTCGGTGAAGAAGCCACCGAAGTGGTTGTCGCTGCCAAAAATGCAGACAAGATAGAAATCGCTAATGAAACAGCAGATGTTCTGTACCATTTGGCAGTAATGTTGGTCGAAACTGGCGTTAGTATTGAAGATGTTGATGCTGTTTTAAAAGCACGCCAAGGTAAGAAAAGCAGGCTTCACGACCGCCCAGAAATTACCAATTATTGAAAGTTTAAATGAAAATAAAGAAAGCCAATATTCACATAGAAAACGCTTGCGTAATTGCATAATATTGTGTATACTGTGAGCAGAAAAAAGGTTTTAAGTGTTTTTTGTTACGTTTGGGGATGATAATGGTCAACGATTGGTTGGCGTCAGGTGTCAGACGCTTCAGCCTAACTTGAGTGTTAATCCCCTTTTCAAAGGCAAAAAACTAGAATGTGTGAGAGGTAGGGGATTACATAATATATATGAAGTCATATGTTTTAAGTACCGTTAGTATTCTGTCTGTTCAGCAAACCAGTTCCAAAAAAGTGGTTATTTTTGTGGATAATCTGATGGGCATTGCTAGAGAGGAACTCTTTCAAACGCTTAGAATGAATGACAAATATGGTCATGACGTCGTGGTTTCTGATATTTTCTTGGATGCTGAACGCAACAGAATTATTGTTGTAGGGGATTTTTCAGAGCATTTAGCCCCTTATTATGTTGATTATTTAGGCGGTTATTTCCGTGCGAAAAAGACTTGGCGATATACGGATTATTTATATGCTTATGATGGGGAATTGGGTACGCGCGTGTCAGATAAAGGTGCGCGTGTTGACTTGACTGTTTGGGCACCAAGCGCCAACCAAGTGTCTGTGATTCTTTATGATAAGGACAATCAAAATAATGTCCTTGCTAAATTGCCAATGACTAAAGGTGCCAAAGGCGAGTGGTCAATCAGTCTGACTTCAGCCACTGGATTAAGCATTTCAGATTACCGTGGTTATTATTACCATTACGAAATGGAACGTGATCGAGAAACCTTCTTGACCCTAGACCCTTATGCCAAATCTTTAGCCGCTTGGAACAGTGATTGGATTGGTCTTGACCCATCGCATAAGGTTGCCAAGGCTGCCATTGTGGACACCGCATCGATTGGCAACCAAAAATTAGACTATGCTCATATCAAAGGCTACACCAAACGTGAAGATGCCATTATTTATGAGGCACACGTTCGTGATTTCACGTCAGACCCAGCTATTGCTGACGACTTGCACCATCCTTTTGGAACCTTTTCAGCCTTCATTGATAAATTGGATTACCTAAAAGACCTTGGTGTTACCCACATCCAGCTTTTGCCTGTGATGAGCTATTATTTCGCCAATGAATTTAAAAATGATGTGTGCTTACTGAATTACGCTTCTAGCAATACCAATTACAATTGGGGTTATGACCCACAAAGTTATTTTGCCTTGACAGGGATGTATTCAGCTGACCCGCAAGACCCACAAGAACGCATTGCAGAATTCAAAGACTTGGTTCATGCTATTCATGAGCGTGGCATGGGGGTTATCTTGGACGTTGTTTATAACCATACGGCTGATCTAGCTATTTTAGAGGACTTGGAGCCAAATTATTACCATTTCATGGAAGAAGACGGCACTGCTAAGACAAGTTTTGGTGGTGGTCGCCCAGGGACAACCCACTACATGACTCGTCGTTTGGTCATGGATTCCGTGCTTTACTGGGTTAAAGAATTCAAAGTGGATGGTTTCCGTTTTGACATGATGGGGGATTTGGATGCCCAAACCGTGCAAATGGCTTACGATGCTGCTAAAAAATTAAACCCTAATATCATTATGCTTGGGGAAGGGTGGATTTCTTATGTAGGTGATAGCAACGATTGGCGTCAACCTGCCGACCAAACTTGGATGTCACAGACAGACAGCGTTGGTTCTTTCTCTGATGACATGCGTAATTTGTTAAAATCTGGCTACCCAAGCGAAGGCTCACCTGCCTTTCTAACAGGCGGTGCAAGGCCCCTAAATCTGCTATTTAATAATATCAAGGCTCAGCCAAATAACTTTTTAGCTGATGATCCAGGAGATGTTGTACAATACATCGCCGCACACGATAATTTGACTTTGCATGATGTGATTGCCAAATCCATTCACAAAGACCCAAGCATTCCTAAGCACGAAGCAGAAATCCAACGCCGCTTGCGTTTGGGGAATGCCCTCATTTTAACCTCACAAGGAACAGCCTTTATCCACTCTGGACAAGAATACGGTCGTACCAAACAATTCCGTGACGAAGCTTACCGTGGACCTGTTGCTCTTGACCAAGTTCCCGCCAAATCAGATTACTTGACTTACGAAGACGGCACACCGTTTGACTACCCTTATTTCATCAGTGATTCTTATGATTCGATAGATGCGATTAACCATTTTGATTGGAGCAAGGCTACAGATAGCGATCATTATCCTGACAATACCCAAAGCAGAGCTTACACCAAGGGATTGATTCACCTGCGTCGCTCAACGGATGCCTTTACCCTGGCCACCAAGGAAATGATTGACCAAAATGTCAGCCTAATCACCATTCCAAATGAAAATGGCATTGGTTACGATGATTTAGTGATTGCTTACCAAACCCTCGCTAGCAACGGCGACCGTTACGCTGTCTTTATCAATGCTGATAGTGTGGCGCGTCATGTTTTCTTGACCGATGCTTACAAAGATCTATTAGCCGCAGAGGTCGTTGTGGACGGGGAGCAAGCTGGAGTGGAAGCCATTCCTGATCCAAGTGGTGTTACGATGACAGAAGATGGTCTAACCCTTGATTCTTTGACAACTGTTGTTTTACGCCTCAAAGAAAACGCTAGCTAAATAAGACAAGCAAAAAGTCAGCCAAAGATGAGGCTGACTTTTCATTTATCCAAAAATAACGATTCTAACATCAAACGATGTGCAGGAACGACGGAATACTTCTCTAAAAAACGCTTGAAATCTTCCTTAGTAACCCACTGATAAGCAATGGTTTCCCCATCTTGAAGGGTTATGTGGTCTTTTGGACAATCCACAAGAGCAACATAACGATCCATAAGGCACTGATCTTCCTTGTAAACAATCCTTTTTGAAAAGGTTAGTTTAGCTGGTACAAGTCCCGTTTCTTCCAGCAACTCCCGCCGAATAGCTTGCTCAGAGTTTTCGCCGTAAAGGGCAGAGCCTGCTGCACTGGCCTCAAAAAAGCCAGGAAAAAGCTTCTTATCAAGATGGCGCTGCATAAACAAAAGGCTACCATCAAGGTGTTGCACCAAACATTTGACAGCCAAATGATAGAATCCATCTGGAATGCTTTGCCCTCGGATTAAGATGTGATTGGTTTTGTGACCATTTGCTAAGTAAGCATCCCATTTTTCCATTTTGTTAACCTCGTAACTTTCAAAAACGTTATAATAGTATTAAAGAAATAAAGGAGAGTGGGTTATATGCATATCCTGATAGCACCCGATTCATTTAAAGAAAGTTTGTCCGCTTCTGAGGTGGCTAAAGCCATTCAGAAGGGGTTTCAAAAAGCTTTGCCAGAGGCGACTTTTGACCGTATGCCGATTGGTGATGGTGGAGAAGGCACCCTAGCAGCCTTGGCAGAAGGTCTGCACCTAGAAAGTCACAGTCACACGGTGACCGGCGCTTTGGGGCAAGCTGTTCAAGCACATTACGCGACAAATGGCCACTTAGCTGTTTTTGAAATGGCTGACATTTGCGGCTTGGAAAAAGTTCCTCTTGTTAAACGCAATCCTTTAACCTTAACCACAGAAGGTGTTGGCGAGATGTTGGCACACCTGATTGACCTTGGTATCACGGATATCATGGTGGGCGTTGGTGGGAGTTCGACAAATGATGGCGGACTGGGTATGGCAGCTGGTCTTGGTTATCATTTCTTTGATGAAGCTGGTCAAGAACTCGCTGCTATTGGTGACAATCTTGGGAATATTGTCAGATTCTTTCGCGATTCTAATTCTCCAGACCTTTCGCAAGTCACCCTTACTATCATTACTGATGTCACCAATCCCTTGTGTGGTCCCAAAGGAGCGACCTACATTTTTGCAGGGCAAAAGGGATTGCCCAAGACTGACTTTGCCCATGTGGATAAGGCCATGGAACAGTTTTACCGCCAATCCTTTCCAGAACTTCTTGATTTGGCAGGAGCAGGAGCTGGTGGGGGTATGGCAGCTGGCTTAGTTGCCTTTGCTGGTGGAAAAATTATCTCAGGTATTGATGCTGTTCTTGATGTGCTTGATTTTGATCGCCGAGTTCAAGCAGCTGATTTGGTTATTGTTGGAGAAGGACGCATGGATCAGCAAAGCCTATCAGGGAAAGCCCCTGTTGGTGTTGCTAGACGCACTCCAAAGGGCACGCTGGTTATTGCTATCTGCGGTAGCTTGAAAGACGATTTGCCTGACTTTCCTGTTGCCAATATCCAAGCCGCTTTTCCAATTATTTCAGGTGTGGACTCCTTGGAAAAGACCTTGGCAAAAGCCCCTCAAAACCTAGAACGCACCGCTCAAAATATTGGCAATCTTTTAGCCTTGACTGATTTTTAATCCTTGTGGAAGAGTCTAGACCAAAAGCCACTTTTATTGGCTTTTTGAGGTTTTTCCTCATCGACGGGCTGTGGAAAGCGCACGGACAATAAAGGATTGTCCACATTTTCTGCCTTGTCAGAATGAACGATGATACCATAAGGCGAATGGGCATTTTTTTCATCAACAATCGTGGCTTGAATAGAAAGGTTTTGAGCCACTTTCATATAATAACATTGGTCCGCAAAAGACAAAGATGGTGAGATTTTGACAAATAAAGTGGTGTATTCTTGGTATAATTCTTTTAAAATGCCTTTAAATCGTCCTTTAGTCGCTTTTAAACGGCTATCTTCTACAGGGATAGACAAAACGACTCGTTCAGCGAAAGTCCCAAAATAAAGCCGTTGTTCATCTGGATTCAAGCGTTTTTCACCTGCTGCAGCGTGCAGCACCTTGTTTTCTAGTTCACTCATATTAACACCTCACATTTATTAGTCTTATTATAGGCTAAATCCCGCTAACTGTCATTTTTTTAACCAAATGAAGTAAGAAAATGGAAATTCACAAAAATATTGTGACAACATTTACAAAAATTCTCGTTTTTATTTGCCTAAGCCGTGATATTATGGTATTATTTGTAGTGTAAAATATTAAAACTCATAAGGAGAGTAACATAATGTCAATTATTACTGATGTTTACGCTCGCGAAGTCCTTGACTCACGCGGTAACCCAACACTTGAAGTAGAAGTTTACACTGAATCAGGTGCATTTGGACGTGGTATGGTTCCTTCAGGAGCTTCTACTGGTGAACACGAAGCAGTTGAACTTCGTGACGGAGACAAATCTCGTTACAATGGTCTTGGTACTCAAAAAGCTGTTGACAATGTTAATAACATCATTGCTGAAGCTATCATTGGTTTCGATGTTCGTGATCAACAAGCAATCGACCGTGCAATGATCGCTCTTGATGGTACTCCAAACAAAGGTAAACTCGGTGCAAATGCTATCCTTGGTGTTTCTATTGCCGTAGCTCGTGCAGCAGCTGACTATCTTGAAGTTCCACTTTACAGCTACCTTGGTGGTTTCAACACTAAAGTTCTTCCAACTCCAATGATGAACATCATCAACGGTGGTTCTCACTCAGACGCTCCAATCGCTTTCCAAGAATTCATGATCGTACCTGCTGGTGCACCTACATTCAAAGAAGCTCTTCGTTGGGGTGCTGAAATCTTCCACACTCTTAAGAAAATCCTTAAAGAACGTGGTCTTGAAACAGCTGTTGGTGACGAAGGTGGATTCGCTCCTAAATTTGATGGTACTGAAGACGCTGTAGAAACTATCATCAAAGCAATCGAAACTGCTGGTTACAAACCAGGTGAAGATGTATTCCTTGGATTTGACTGTGCATCATCAGAATTCTACAACGATGGAATCTATGACTACACTAAATTCGAAGGTGAAGGTGCTGCTAAACGTACTGCTGCAGAACAAATCGACTACATCGAAGAATTGGTTAACAAATACCCAATCATCACTATCGAAGATGCAATGGACGAAAACGACTGGGACGGATGGAAAGAACTTACTAAACGTCTTGGTGACCGTGTTCAATTAGTTGGTGATGACTTCTTCGTAACTAACACTTCATACCTTGAACGTGGTATCAAAGAAGGTGCTGCTAACTCAATCCTTATCAAAGTTAACCAAATCGGTACTTTGACTGAAACATTCGAAGCTATCGAAATGGCTAAAGAAGCTGGTTACACTGCCGTTGTATCACACCGTTCAGGTGAAACTGAAGATTCAACAATCGCTGACATCGCAGTTGCAACTAACGCTGGTCAAATTAAAACTGGTTCACTTTCACGTACTGACCGTATCGCTAAATACAACCAATTGCTTCGTATCGAAGACCAACTTGGTGAAGTAGCTGAGTACCGTGGATTGAAATCATTCTACAACCTTAAAAAATAATTGTTGATATAACAACGTTTTAAGAGCTTATCTGAAATAGATAGGCTCTTTTTTTGTGTTTAAGGGGCAAAAAAGGGGCAAAGTTATTTTAACTTTGCCTGCTATTTGCTATGTGATTCAAAACTTCAACAGCTTTGTTTTTCATATTTTTAGTTACGTGTGTATAAATTTTAGTTGTTGTTTCAGAGTCAGAGTGACCAACTCTATCCATGATTGCTTTCAAAGGAATATTATATTCAGCTAGCATACTGATCATTGTGTGCCTAAAAATATGGCTTGAGATGTGTTTATTTATTGGCCTCTGCAGTCGCTCATTTGCTCTTTGTAAGGATTTTGCGAAAACGGAACTTTGAACAGAATTTCCTGTGTTGGTTACAAAGATAAAATCTGATTTTTCCCATTTGGGGTTTGTCTCTTCTTGAAGCTTATTCATAGATATTATTTCATCTAATATTTCAACTTCTCTATCTGTCAGATAAACAGTTCGATAACTAGCAGTTGTTTTCGGTGTGGTTGGGTTATCATCGTATTTTGTTAACGTGCCATGTATATCAATTGTTTTGTTTTCCTTATGGTAATTTTTGAGCTTTAAAGCTGCAGCTTCCCCAATGCGACAACCGTTAAGTGTCATGAATTCTGAAAGCAGTCCGTATCTGTAAGTTATAGGTTTTCTGTAGAACTCTTTTAACAAGCGGTTAAGTTCGTCTGGTTCCAGGTATTTATTTTCGACTGCTTCCAACTCCTCAGCGGTCTTTCTAGGTTTATTCAACACAATCTTTCGAGCTGGATTATTTTCGATTATTTCCAAAGAAACTGCATAATCAAAGAAAACGTTCAAAAGAGATTTAATTCTATATTTTTGGCTGTACGTCCATTCATCGTTTGAAGTAATGTAATTCTGGATGTATTTAGGTGTTATATTCGAAATTGGAACTTCTAAAGCAAAATCTTTTTTTATTCGTTTGATAGTTGCCAAAGTAGAGTGCAAACTGCTCTTTTTAACCGTCTCTTTATAGATTGGTAACCACTCTTCAAAAACTGTTATAAATAAAGCATCAGTTGTTTTTAGCTTTTCAAGTTTTGAATCAATTTTTTCATTGAGCAGTTTTTGCGCTTCTTTTTTAGCTCGGTTAGAACTACTTTCGAGTGTCACAGATACTTTGCGCCATTTTTCGGTATATGGGTCTTTGTAGCGTTCGAAATACTTGTATTTACCATTAGCTAATTCTTCAATCCACATTGTCTTTTACCTCATTTTCTGTTAAAATGGGTATAGTAAAGAGGCCTCCTGAAATGGCGGTTTCTAAACTATACTTGCTAAGTTCTACACTCAAATTTTGGCGAAGGAGAGTGTAGAACTTTTTTTATTTATAAAGTTGTTCAGTTAATTCAGCTGCATTAGGACTAAAAAATTCCAAATGAGCTGATAATTTTTCTCTACCATCTTGAGTAGGATTTTCAGAATGATAGCGTCTGATGAAGTTTTCTTCTTCCTCATCTAATCCTTGGACCATAGTTTCTAATGCGTTAGCCATTGACTGAGCATTGAAATTTGGATTTTTAGCATAAGTTCTGGAGAAATTTGTGACCTCGTTTAGATTGTCGGATATTTTTTTTACTGTACTAATATATTCTTCAGGATCAAGAGTTGTTTTTAGAGTAGGTTCAAGTACCTCAATTTCGGATAACAACTGCTGAACTTTGTCACAATCAGCAACTGCATCAGAAGGTTTTGCATGCTCAGTAACCACGAAAGAAATATTTCCGTTTTGGTCGCTTGATTTAAAGAGTGTTGCGAATGCTTGGAAAATTCCGATAACCATAGGAATACCAGTCCAACAGAATAACAGTGAAAGGATTCCTTTTTGTTTTTGCCCAGAATAAAAATATTGTGCACCGAAAATACCAAACATAAGAGCTAGGAATATATAAATCCATTTGTTGCATGTATAGGTTACTGTTTTAGTGACTGAAGGGAGGGAAACACTTTGAACAGGTACTGTTTTTGCAGATGAGGTCTTTTTCTTGCTCTTAGTTGTAGTTTTAATACTTTTCAAAGGATCGATAGTAGTCTTGTTATAAATTTTATTGTAAACAGCCTTTTTAGGATTGGTAATCATTCCCATTCCTTTTTTGCCATAAAGTGGATTAACAGCACTCTTCATTTTTCTTTTTACTTTTCCAGTTGTGCGGGCCTTTATACTCTTTTTTAGATTTGGTGTCCTAATTCCAATTTTCATGCAAATTCTCCTTGTAAAAACTGCCCCAATTTCGGAGCTTGAAAAATCTGTTGGCCACCTTTACGGTAGTCCAGGACAAATTTAAGTGAATAACTTTGACTGTATCCGACAGGGAGTGTAGGGATTTTTTTATTTTATTGACCTGTATACTCACCAGTATTTGGGTCTATATAGCCTTGTTCAATTCCCCATTGAACTTGGTCATCATACCATTGCTGACGTGCTTGGTCATCGGCTATTTCTTCATCAGATGGATAATATCCTCCATAGCCAGGAGTGTATCCATATTGTTCTTGAGCTTGTTGAATTTGCTCCTGACTTGGTTGTGCTGGTGTAACAGACTGTTGAGGTGCTTCTTGTTGCTCTTGTGGTTGTTGCTCTGTTTGAGTAGCGGGAACTTCGGCTTGTTGAGCCTCGCTTGTTGATTCACTAGACGATTGAGAAGAAGTGGAAGAACTTGTGCTTGATGTTGAGCTAGAACTTTCTTTTTTCTTTGAACTCTTACTTGTGGTTTGTGTCGTTCTTACTTTGCTTGCCTTTGATTCACTGGTATGTGTCATCGCAAGAGCAGTAGCTATAAGTAAAATTAGGCATAAAAAACCAATAATCAAAATATGCTTTTTTGAAATTTTCTTTAAATAAGATTTCATTTTTAATCTCCTATCATCTTTAACCGTGGTTCAGTTTTGCACGTAGTTTTAACTAACACTTTGTTGAATTTTCCTAAATTCGTCTTGTATCATCGCTTCGCCCCAAGTTGTAGAAATATCATACTGCGTAGCGAAGCGAACCCAATTAAAATCGTAAATATCGGTCGTTTTCAAATAATCAACTAATAACTCATGAATCATAAATCTATCAGCTTGATTCTCGTATTGTAAAAGTAGTCTCTTGTAATGTTTGGGGTCGTGGTTGATATGCCCAAGTTCGTGTAAGATGACTTTTTCACGCTCTTGTTTAGACAATGATTCGTTAATGCATATTCGTCTTAGGTCTGGGAAGTAGAACCCAGACCTTTCCCACATATCAGCAGGGAAAACGAACAATGATATTTTATATTCTTTTAAAAGCTCATCAATCTTCATCTCCCATTACCTCAATTGAAAGTCTAATAATTTGTTCTATTTTTTTAACGTCATCATCAGATAACGGCTTACCGTCAAACATTACGACTTTTTCACGCAAATTTGAAAGGTCAATTGATTCTTTTTTGACATCGGTTGATTCATTAGTATCATATCCCATTAACCAAGCTTCTGATACGCCTAATGTTTTAGATAGAAGAACCAATTTATCTTGGTCTGGAATAGATTTCCCACTAACATATTGAGAGAGGGCGCTTTTACCAAGTTTTATTCCTAATTCTTTTTGGAATTTTTCTGACTGTTTAAGAATATCAACTTGTCTCAAATTCCGTTCATTCATTATTTGAGCTAATCTTTGAGCAGTATTTTCTTTCATAATATATCACCTTTCATGGGTATATTATATAGTACATTTTCAAAAAGTTCAAGAAAAAAGTAAAAAAAGTTCAAAAAAATGAACAAAAAGTCTTGACTTTATTTTTTGGTGGTGTATAATAAAACCATAAAGTTCAAGAAGTTGAACAAAAGAAAAGAGGTTACCATTTGATTTACAAATACGATTATTCTAAATTGAACGGAAAAATTGTTGAAGTTTTTGGCACAAAGAAAAAGTTCGCACAAAACATGAACTTGTCTGAAAAGTCAATATCTGCTAAGACAAACAACAAAGACGACTTTGAAGATAAGGTGTAGGATTAACGATGGCTATTTCCTGTTCGATGAGGTCAAAGAAATGGTCTGAGTTCTTCTCTTGGAAATGAAA